>JABSRF010000063.1 GCA_013215275.1 Oligoflexales bacterium
TCCTTATGTAAATTCAGCATGTTACATTTAGGAGTTTTACTTATCAAATGGTCCTAAAAACGGGGTCCACTATAATTTCTCTTAGAAAGCAGTCCTACTGTTTTCCTGACCTGTGCTTTAGCCACTCTGGGAAAGAGCCGGTGTACGTGGAATTATTTCATAAATGGCATAAAGGTCAGTTGGAGCATCGCTTGCAAACCCTCGAGAAGAATCCGGCAAGAAATTTACTGGTAGGAGTTGCCCGGAATCTTTTTAAAATCCCAGCAGTTAAAAAATATGTGAACAATTCTAGCTGGTTTGGTGATAATGGTGTTCTGTTTAGTGATTTCCCTTCGGTAAAATCGGTGTTGACGACTTTGAGTAGCCGTGGATCAATATGATACTGTAAACAAGGTAAAGCACTAGCGCCGTGGATGGCTCTGGGGTAAACCTATTGCTCAAAAAAGCCTTTCTTCAATCTGAACAAGGTTCTCAGGACTAGGTTTTGCGGTTGTGGAAGGCTTTTTTCTCAAGAGAGAAAACCATGAATTCTGCAAATAAAAATCTTACTAGTGACGCTTTAAACAAACTTGTAAAGGCAAAAGACTTGGATACTGTTGACAAGCAAGTAGAATCTGCTACCGAAAGCAACGCTCGCAAGCGTTCGAACAGTGAGGCAAGGAAAGCTGCAGAATCAAAGACGGATGAGTTTTACAAAGCATTAGAAATGGCAAGAGGCCAAAGCCTACTGATTTGTATTAAAGGGTATCCAGATCCGGACAACATAGCTAGCTCCCTTGCTCTGGAATGGTTGGCTCAATTGTATGAAATGGATACAAAGATAATCTACTTTGATGAAATATCTCACCATGAAAATAGAGCATTAGTTAAGAAGCTAGATTTAGAACTAGAGCAATACACAGCTGAGATTGATCTGACTAAATACCGTTATTATGCAATCAACGACTCTCAAAATATAGAATTACCAATCCAGCTACCTGACCCATGTGAGCTTCTATTCTTTGTTGATCATCACAAGCCTCTTGGAACGGTAGAGGGGCATTTTATCGATATTAGGGAAAATGTTGGGTCTACCTCTTCAATGTATGTAGAATATATACAGAACGCTCCGGTAGTTTTTAGAGGTGATAGTAGTGTGGAAACGAAGATAGCAACAGCGCTGATGCATGGAATTCGTTCGGATACGGATGACTACGTCAATGCTACGGCAGCAGATTATAAGGCAAGCCAATTCCTAGCTCCTTTAGTGGACAAAGACCTTCTCTCTTTGATCTCAAGGCAAGCGATTTCTGCAAAAACCATGGACTTAACCCAGGTGGCCTTGCAGCACAAAGACATACGTGAGACCTATCTATTTTCTGGAGTTGGATACGTACGGGAAGAGGACCGAGATGGGATCGGCCAGTGTGCAGACTATTTGCTGCATCGAGAAGGGATTGAGACTGTTGTTGCCTATGGGGTGGTCGGAAACAGCTTTATAGATGGTTCACTACGTACGAAATCTCATACTTTGGACCCTGATAAATGGTTAAAAGACGTTTTTGGAAAAAACGAGGAAGGTAAATGGTATGGAGGAGGCCGGAAAGACAAAGGCGGCTTCCAAATTCCCTTGGGAGTTTTTTCAAAGTGTAGCGATAGAGAGCTTTTATGGATTCTCATTAAAAAAACTATCGATGAATTATTTTACAAGAAAATTGGAATTGACTCTCAATCATCAAGAGACGGTGATTTGAGCACTGGCAAAGTCTAAGTGGACAAAATAAGGGTGACTGGTCCATCTCCTTGCAAACTAACTTCCATGTGTGCCCCAAACTCTCCGGTTGCAACTTTTATCCCTAGGCCTTTTAACTCCTCGACAAATTTCTCGTAAAGGATCCTAGCTTTGTCTGGATTTGCTGCATCTCCAAAGCTTGGCCTTCGTCCTTTTTGACAGTTTCCGTAGAGGGTGAATTGGCTGATGACTAAGGCTGAGCCTTCTACTTGCTTTATGTTGAGGTTCATTTTTCCTTGCTCGTCACTAAAGACCCGTAATCCTGAGACTTTATCGGCGACAAACCGGCAGGCTTGATCCCCGTCATCATGGGTTATCCCCAGTAGAATTAACCAGCCGTGGGCAATTGAACCAACAATACTGCCATCTACCTTAACAGAAGCCGAAGAAACTCTTTGTAGGACAGCTTTCATAATTTTCCTTGTATATGGCAAGGTTTAACGATACAGATACGTTTGGTATCTTTTCACATAAAGGGCAGGGGTAAGCTGTGTTAGATATAGCAAATCGTAAAGAACATCAAGATCATATTAGAAAATTGATCCTCAGTTGGGGGGAAGACCCCGAGCGAGATGGTTTATTGAAAACCCCTGAGCGTTTTCTTAAAAGCATGTCTTATCTAACTTCTGGATATGATGCAGATGTTGGTGAGGTGGTCAACGGCGCACTTTTTGATGTTGCTTATGATGACATGGTTGTGGTTCGTGATATCGAATTTTATAGCCTCTGCGAGCACCATATGCTGCCTTTTTATGGAAAGTGTCATCTCGGCTATATTCCGACCAATAAGGTGATCGGTTTATCTAAAATACCGAGGATTGTAGACATATTTGCGCGTAGGCTACAGGTGCAGGAGCGGTTAACCAACGAGGTTGCGCAGGCGTTTAGTGACTATATGAAGCCTAAAGGCGTTGGTGTGGTCATCGAGGCTAATCACCTATGTATGATGATGCGAGGAGTCGAAAAGCAAGGATCTATGACGATTTCTAGTTCCATGCAGGGTTGTTTTCGCAACCTTGAAACTAAAGAAGAGTTTATGTCTCATGTTCGTTCGGCTCGTCTGTAATCCTTGAATAAAAATGACCCTAGCTTTGTGAAGGAGCTAAAAGGGTGGCAAAGCATATCTACACCTATGTAAACCCTAGTTCTGAGCGTGACCTGGCTCAGGCGTGTAAAATTTTAGAGGATGATGGAGTTATAGCCTATCCCACTGACGTTAATTGGGCATTTGGTTGTGATGCCTCTAGCCGAAAGGCTATGGCTAGAATAAGGCAGCTCAAACCTCACCACCCCAAAGAGCAACCTTTTAGCCTATTGTGCGACTCTATTAGTATGGTTGCATCAGTGGGGTATGTTGAGCACTCAGCTTATCGACTCTTAAAAAAGTGTCTGCCAGGACCCTACACTCTTTTGTTGCAAAGAACTCATGACCTCCCAAGGCAAATTAAAGATAAGCGAAAAATCGTTGGGGTGCGGGTTCCTGATTGCCCACTTTTATTGGACTTGGTAGGAGCCTATGGGAAGCCAATCGCAACAACCTCTCTTCCTTGCTATGAGCAAAAAGACAAAAAACCTGCTACTTTTGGCTACGAAATAGAGGAAATCTATGGGCATGGTATCGACTTAATACTCGATTTAGGTGAAGAGATGCACCCTAATGAAACGAGTATTGTCGATATGAGTGATGAATCTGTAGGACGGATTGTCAGAGTGGGCTCTGGAGATATTTCCATATTTGAAAGGTTTGGCTTTGAGTTATCTTGAAAATCCACTTGTTACCCCTTCCCCTTTGGAAAAGTGTTTCTTGAGAGATATGGCCGAAGTTGCTAAAGATTGCTACTACCGTGGGTGGGCGCCTGCGACCAGTGGTAACTTCTCTGTGCATTTGCGTAGGAATCTGGTCTGGCAGAGCCCCTCTGGGGTCTGTAAAGGTAGGCTAACAGGCAGCTCGTTTATTCCAATCAGTTTGGAAAGCCAGGCAGCTTGGGGTTTCAGTTTGGGTAAGCCCTCAGAAGAGATGCCCGTCCATTTAGGGATATACAGGAGGCATGACGAAGCTAGGTGTGTGGTCCATGCTCATCCTCCTCACTTTATCAAGCACTCCAAGGGTAAAAGTGAGTTGGTTTTTGAAGGCTATGAAATTCAAAAGGCAGTTGGCAGCGAAAGCTTTTGCGAGCAGCTCACCTTTAGGGTAGCTCCCAATCAAACAAGGGAGGGGCTCGAGGGTTTTTGTCATGAGCAGTTAGAGACGTACCTTCACACCCAAGCTAAGCTCATCATGTTTGAAGGGCACGGAATTTATGCTTGGGCAGACTCACCTTTGAAAGCCTTGCAGTGTATAGAAGCAGTGGAATCTCTATGTACCGGAAAGAATTAAGTACCTTAAATGTTTATAAGTTAGGATTGCTTAGCTATGAGGCTGGACAAGCCTATCAAGAGCACTTTCATAAGCTCGTGCTTACAGGGCAAAGAGGCCCATGTTTACTGATGCTCGAGCACACCCCAGTGATTACGTTTGGTAAAAGTGCAAGTGCAGGGTTTCTAAAGGCTTCTAAAGAGGCCTTACGAACCTCAGGAATCGATTTGTGCCTTTCTGATCGGGGTGGGCAGTTAACTGCTCATACACCCGGACAGCTAGTGGTCTACCCTATTATTCCCCTTCGTGAGTATGGCCTGGGGGTTAAGTCTTATATCAACTTGTTAGAACAATCAGTGATAAACCTCTTGGCTTCTTGGGGGGTTTTGTGCAAAAGAGATCCAGAATACCCAGGGGTATGGTATGGTAATAGTAAGATATGTGCCTTAGGTGTAAGGATAAAAGACCGTGTGAGCATGCATGGCCTCGCTCTTAATGTGAACGCAGACCTTCGTATCTTTTCTCATATCGTCCCTTGTGGGATTGAAGGACGTTCTGTGGTAAATTTAGAGTCATTAATACATCGCAAAATATTGGTCAGTGATGTCGCTAAGAGGCTTGCTAAGGAGCTTGGTCAGTTGATGAATTTAGACCTCAAAAACATGCCTCACGAAGCTGTGCCAAAAAGGACCTCTGGTTCAAAAATTCTTGCTCAGAGAGAGGGTTAACTTGGAAGCGCAAAAGCCAATCTTAAAATCGGAAGGGATTCCTTTTGCTGGCGAGCATGAAAGTCATGCTCTCATTAAGCATGAGCCGTTAAAAGACTGTTGCAAGGAGACGATTAGGGCCCATGCTCAGTATAACCCAATGATGCTCTGTCAGGTGTGCAAGCATCTCATTAAGTGTTTTAAAGATGAATCTCAATTTAGAAACTATATGATTTTTTGTGAGTCTAGAGGAAGGCAGATTTTCATCGACTCATATGGCTCCTACCAGGTTATTGTCTTCCGTAATTATGAGCCTTTTCGTTAGATCAAGCGATATGAAGACTCTCGTCTGATACGTATCACCCTAGCCCTGCTGCTTCTCAATCATAAGTTTAATTGCCAGTTCCTTTTATTTTGTATAAATAGACTGCGATGGCTGTTTTTTTGGTTTTGCTTAGGAAAGGCCTATTTTACAAGCCTTGGGAAAGGGTGTTGGGCCTCTCTTATGCTTAGTAAACGGTAATGCCTTTATTTAAGGAACTAAGTATGAAGCTAATCGGTCTAATGGGAAGCGTTTGTCTTGCAAGCACCTGTTTTGGTGGCAATTGGTTTAGTGCTGTTGAGGAGCCCTTGCCGGAGAGGGTTCAGGAGCTCGTAGAAGAACGCTTAGATTTAGTCGGGGAGTTTGAGTTAACTGCTGACAAAGAAGAGCATGATGTTTACAGGCTCAGAGTGATGAATCTTTCTTTCGGTAATCTTTTGTCTCGCCAAGCTCACCTAGTTTTCAAGAATCAGTGGGCAAGAGAGTGGTACCAGCAAAAATCCTACCGCCGCCCTTCAGAGTCACGAATGCTCGTTCTGGCTAACTCTGATCTAGACGAGGTGTGTCGTTACTACCTAGGCTCTAGTGCATCGTATGCGGGCTCATATAAGGCTCAAAGGCTTGGGAGCAGAAGATTTTCACTGAACTTTGTGCGCATCATGGATGAGTACAACTACAGTATCAAGCGATCATTTTCAGGGAAAAATATTCTTGGAGATGTCTCTTGTAGATTAGATCTTGAGGGCTAGGTTGTGGTGGGGACGGGGAGACTTGAACTCCCACGCCGTTAAGCACTGGATCCTAAATCCAGCGTGTCTACCAATTTCACCACGTCCCCAAACTTAGAAGTTCACTAGGAACGAAGTAGGTGATGTCACAGGTAAAATTCTTTGTCAAGTTTATCTGGAAAAAGACTGAATTCTGAGACGGCAGGATCCGAGCTTAATTTCATCGCTCGGGCTCACCAGGTGGATGCCTCTGATCCGCTTTCCATTCAGGTATGAGCCATTGGTGGACCCCTCGTCTTCTATAAACACCTCACCGTTATCATTGAGTTTTATCAGTAGATGGCGCCTAGAGATATCACTGTCATCCTCGAACTTTCCAAAGCTCGTTGCCCTGCCAATGAAAATGGTGTTTTGCTGCAGGCGATAATCTTCTTGGCTACCATCTGAGTAGGTGACGCTTAGGAGGACTTCCCACTTCTGGTTGTTCTTTATCTCATTCTCAAGAAGGGTATCTACGATGCTCGTCTTGTCGTGCCCAGCGTTAAACTCCTTCATCGCCGAGGAGATCGTAGAAATATGGCGAACCTGCTTTTCATCCTCTAGCTTGAATAGGATCTCGGTCTTACCAATGAGGATGCGGTCGCCATCCTCCAGCTTTTGTTTGATGACCTTGGCTCCGTTGACAATGGTGCCATTGGAGCTGTTCATATCAAAAATATAATAGTCTTTCTTGATGTACTGAATCTGGCAGTGAGTAGAGGATACTTCATTATCCTTTAATATAATATCCCCGCTTTCTCGTCCGAATATGGTCCCTGCCATCCTCAGTTTGATCACGTCAAGGTCATAGCCGCTATTGAGAAAGTGGAGGATTGCTCTAAGCTTAACTCCGCTCTTTTCTTCGTTCATTGATTTCTAACCGATTTAAGTTAATGCGGTATTTTTACATTATAGCAGAGACTTGGAGTTCAAAGAGATTTTTGATTTAGCTATGATCGCTGAAGCGAGCAAAAGCGCTTTTCCGTCGGCTAAGCTTAAGGTATTATTGTGCAGTTGCACGGTACGCATGTCTTTTTGAAGTGAGTGGATAGTCAATGAGCCAAGAAAAAACAGGCCAGGAAGAAGCAGATCAGAATTTGAGTGTTAATTTTTCGGAGCTTATTTTGGGGTTTGCTTCGGCAGCTCTTTATTACACAGGAGACTCGTCTATTGAAGGCAAGGGAGAAGGGGAAAAGAACCTTCAGCTCGCAAAGCATAACATCGATATTGTACGCTTGCTGTATAACAAGACTCTTGGCAATTTGAATGAAGAAGAAAAGAGTTTGATAGAAGAGGTCTTAGCTGACCTGGCCCATAAATACACCACTGCCCTCAAAGGGTAGGTCCGAGAACTTTTCTCAATCCTTTCAGTGCTTGCCTTATATTTCCCCTTATTTTTTAACTGCTTAATGAACAAGCCCTAAGTAAGTTTGTTTTAACTCCGACAAGGAGTTAGGATCACCCACCTTCCGAATCCCTCTTGCTCACTTGAGCTCAAAAAAACCTTACGGAAGGAGCCGAGGGTAACGTGCTCCCTAATGGGCGTTACGGTGGGTTTCACTCAAAAAGCGCGTATTCTGCTATGGATGTTTCTCGCTACAATTTTCTCTGTCAAAAGGCCCTCCATCAGGGGCTTCAATACGCTAAGAGCTTTGGTCATCAGTACCTAGAGACCGAGCATGTGGCACTGGCAATGCTGCGGTCTGAATCAATTACCCTTGGAAATATCATCAATCAGACGGTTAGTGAGCGTTTAAAGAGTAAGCTATCTCAGATGCAAAAAGTATTTGGCAACGTGAAGATTAAGTTTGGCATGAGGTTGGACAAAGCTTTGGACCAAGCTGAAGAAAAAGCCGGTGAGCAGGTAGTAGAAGAAGAGTTGCTTTGGGCGTGCCTTTTAGCTCAATCTACCCTGCTGCAAAACCTGATGTTAGATGCAGAGCAAGGGCAAACACCCGAAAGCTCAAGTGGTGCTAAAGAAAAGCAGGCTGAAACTAAGCAAAGCCTTGGCCCACAGAAAGACCAGCAAGAGGCTGAGAGTGCTCAAGAAAAAAGCGATGATGGTAGCTATAAAATCCCTGAAAAACTGGAGAAAGTGCTTGCAACCTACACTCAAGACTTGACGGCCCTTGCTGAAAGAGGGGAGCTTGATCCCGTAGTCGGACGTGATATGGAAAGTCGTAGGGTCTTAGAAATCTTAGGTAGGAAGAAGAAAAACAACCCCATCTTAATCGGAGAAGCTGGTGTTGGAAAAACTGCTGTTGCTGAGGCTATTGCCTTGCGGATTGCCGAAGGTAGGGTTCCCGAGCCCATGCAGGGAAAACGGGTGTTGAGCCTGGACTTAGGGGCTCTCGTTGCAGGTGCGAAATTTCGAGGTGAGTTTGAAGATAGGATGAAGAATTTACTAAAAGCCATTCGTGCTTGTGCGGGGGGCGTTATTCTATTCATCGACGAGATTCACATGTTGGTGGGAGCGGGGAGTGCAGATGGCTCTGCTGATGCTGCAAACCTTATGAAGCCAGCCTTAGCGCGAGGGGAGCTACGCTGCTTAGGAGCAAGCACTCTGGATGAATATCGTACTTATATTGAAAAAGACCCTGCACTTGAACGTCGGTTTCAAGAGGTTTTAGTAGAAGAGCCTTCCCGCTCAATTGCTTTGTCCATTATGCGAGGGATCAAGGGACGCTATGAGGTTCATCATGGGGTGCAGATTAATGACGAGGCATTGGTCAGTGCGGTGGACTTGTCGATGAGGTTCTTACCGAGCAGGAGACTTCCAGATAAAGCGATCGACCTTCTCGATGAAGCCTGTAGTCGCTTACGCTTACAGATCGATAGTGTTCCTACCATCATGGATGAGTTGCGTTCTCACATTGAGCAATTGCAGATAGAGAAAAAGGCGATTGATGATGATATGACTGCCCAAGCTGCAATGGCTAAACTTGAGGTTGAGCTAGAAAAAGTTCAAAAAGAATATCAGGAGCTTGAACAGATTTGGCGTAAGCATCAACAGCTGCTTGAGATGCTTCGTAAGTACGAGAGTAGAAACCAAGAACTCTCTGTGCTTTTTGAGAACACTAAAGCAAAGGGGGACTTTGATTTTGCTGCAAAGCTTCAGTATCAGGAAATTCCGGGTCTTTATAAAAAAATTGCTGCAGTCAGGACAGAGTTGGATGAGGTCCAGGAGAAGCACTCATGGTTGCGTCAGGTCGTTGGTAGTATCGAGATTGCAGAAGTGATTGCCTACTGGTGCCGTGTGCCAGTCAATAAACTCCTCAAAAATGAGTCTCAATCGCTGTTGACCACTGAGGACAGGTTAAGAGAGCGGGTCTTTGGTCAAGACGAAGCCTTGGAGGTTGTGGCTAAGGCAATAAAGCGCTCAAGGGTTGGGGTGAATGATCCCTCAAGGCCTATCGGTGTTTTTCTATTCCTGGGTCCGACCGGAGTGGGAAAAACTGAAACAGCCAAAGCGCTAGCAGCCGAAATATTTGATGATGAAAGCCGCATGGTGCGGATAGACATGTCCGAGTTTATGGATCAGCACAATGTCGCTAGGTTGATTGGTGCTCCTCCTGGCTATGTGGGCTATGGAGAAGGAGGCGAATTAACTGAGCCTGTAAGGCGAAGTCCTTACACGGTGGTTCTCTTTGACGAAATAGAAAAAGCACATCCACGTATTCTGGATATCCTCCTTCAGACCTTCGATGACGGCAGGCTTACCGATGGAAAGGGAAGGCTCGTCGACTTTCGCAATACCATACTGATTATGACTTCGAACATTCCTCTTAACCTCACCTTTGCTCCGGGGAGTGAAGAAGCTGAGGAAGAAAAGCGTAGCCAGTTGGCTGGGGTCTTAAGGCCAGAGTTTGTGGGCCGTATCGATGAAGTGGTGGTGTTCCAGAGGCTTGGGCTCATGCACTTCGAGCACTTGCTGGGAAAGCTGCTGGCGCAGCTAAACCAGCGATTGCATGAGCGTCAGTTCCGAATTGAAATTGGCCCTAAGCTTAAAAGCTTACTCATACAAAAGGTGGCTGGAGGAAGTTTTGGCGGGCGTGCCTTAAGGCGGTCGTTTCAATCAATGGTGGTCGACCGGGTTTCTGAAAGAATTCTCGCCGAACCAGGACAATGTATTGGTGCATGGAAGCTGGAATGCAATGAAAAGGGTACTTATATTTGGTCCATCGATGATTCATTGCATCGCTACCTCCCCGCAGCCGAATGATTATTTGCAAACACACTTGACAACTCAGGCTGGTCAATATACTCATGCATTGCTAGATGATTTCAGGTGTTCCTGAAATTGGGGCGTCGTCAAGTGGTAAGACACAAGATTTTGATTCTTGCATGCGCAGGTTCGAGTCCTGCCGCCCCAGCCACTTTTTCGTTAAGAAATATGGGGGCCCTGTGGCGTCAGAAATTCTTCTATTTGGCGGTAATTCAAACATCCCTCTTGTAGAAAAAATCAGTAAACATCTTAATATTCCGCAAGCTGATGCGATGGTAAGCCAGTTTAGTGACGGTGAAACCAGGGTCGAAATCAAGCAGAATGTTCGCGGGGCAGATGTCTATGTTGTGCAGCCGACGTGTGCGCCGGCTAATCATCACATCATGGAAGCCCTCATTATTGTTGATGCTTGTAAGCGAGCTTCTGCTAAGAATATCACCCTCGTTAGCCCTTATTTTGGTTACGGGCGGCAAGAGCGCAAGAGTGCTCCGCGAACGCCGATCACTGCAAAGCTTGTGGCGGAACTGATGGAAGCGGCAGGAGTAACAAGGTTGCTCACGCTGGAACTGCACAACTCTGCGATTCAGGGGTTTTTTAATGTACCGGTAGACCATTTGTTTTCAAAACCAGTATTTGCCCGCCATTTTGAGGGTAAAACAGAAAACACGATCGTGGTCTCGCCGGATGCTGGTGGCGTGGAGCGAGCCCGTGCGATGGCTAAGCAGTTTAACTGTGGGCTTGCAATTATTGATAAACGCCGGGACAAGCCTAATGAGAGTGCAGTGATGCATATCATTGGTGATGTGAGTGGTAAAGACTGCTTGATTGTCGATGATATTGTGGATACTGGGGGCTCATTGGTGAATGCGGCTAATGCGCTTATGAGTAAGGCGGCAAGAGAGGTTTCTGCTGCGATTACTCATCCAGTGTTAAGTGGCCCAGCGGTCGGTAGGATCACTGAGTCGTGCATCAAAAGCCTGGTGGTCACTGACTCCATCCCTCTCTCAAAGGAAGCTGAGAGCTGTTCTAAGGTTGTGCAGGTTAGCATTTCGGGTTTGCTTGCAGATGCGATCAAAAGAATTAATAATCAGTCTTCTGTAAGCTCTTTATTTATTTAGTTTAATCTCAAAAATTGACTGCTTTTTAATTTGATGCTTGCAAGCAGCTTCTCTTCCCGTTATAAATTCGGGTTCGATAGAAGGAGGCAGCTCCTTGTTGATGTTGAAAAAGAGGCTAGTCAGCTAGCTGGAGACTCTAATATGTCAGAAAAAATTACTATTGAAGGTTCTCTTCGTAAAGAACATGGTAAAGGCTATTGCCGTCGTTTACGTGCTGCAGGAAAAGTTCCTGGAAACATCCTGAACAAAGCAAAGGCAGTTTCAATCGAGCTTGAAGCAAAGTTGCTATCTAAGGCTTGGAAAGCTGGAAAGACCTTTACGCTTGTGATGGACGGCGAAAACCTAAATGTAAGAATCCATGAGCTACAGATCAATCCTATTAAACGCACTGCTGTGCATGTCGATCTGATGTACGTGTGAAGCTCCTAATAGGCCTAGGGAATCCAGGTCCTAAGTATGAAACGACCAGGCATAACGCGGGTTTTTTGATACTGGATCTGATTGCTGATTCCGCTTGTATTAGTTGGGGAAGCAGCAAGTTCGATGCTGTCATGGGCAAAGGACAGCTGGGCGGCGAGTCTGTTGTACTGCTAAAACCTCAGACCTTTATGAACCTGAGCGGCCGAAGTGTGGCTAAAGCCTCAAGGTTCTTTAAGGTTGCCGTGGAGGATATGATCGTTTTTCACGATGATATCGATATGGATTACGGGAAAGTTAAGACGAGAGCAGGTGGCGGTCATGGAGGCCATAATGGCATTCGTAGCATGATTGCTGAGCTTGGAAGTAATAACTTTCATCGTATGAAGCTAGGGGTTGGCCGACCTGGTAAGGATGAGCCCATTGGAGTCTCTGATTGGGTTTTGCACCCATTTACTGATGCAGAGCTTTTAGGCTTACAAAAAGAAATGTTTGATGCGGTTATGCTCCGCTTAAAAGGTATATTTTAATCTTAGACGGGGATCAGCCGTTTAACTCCTTTGCTAAGCGAAGGTCGTTTTAGCTGATTTAAACCACAAAGGAGACTGTCTTGTTAAGAGAATATGAATTCACATTTATCACAAATTCTCAGCTTTCAGATGAAGACACCAAGAAGCTTTTAGAAAAGTATGAAACAATTCTTGCAGCTGATGGCGGCCAAGTTATTAAAAAGGATGACTGGGGCACAAAGAAACTCGCTTTCCCAATCAAGAAGCACTTTCGTGGACGCTATGTTCATTATGATCTGACTTGTAAGCCAAAGCACTTGGCTGAAGCAGAGCGCCTCATGCGTATCGATGACAATGTTCTACGCTACCTTTCTGTACGAATCGGTGAAAACGTAGACGTTGATGTTCGTAAGGCCCAGATTGCTAAGTTGGAAGCAGAAGCTGCTCGCCAAAGAGAAAATGCTCTGTCTCAGAAGATTCAATAAGCGCTTAAGCTATAAGGAATTCGTCCTATGAAACTAATATTAAAAGAAGATGTTCCTTCTTTAGGCACCATTGGCACTATTGTTACTGTAAAGGATGGCTACGCTCGTAACTACCTTTTACCTCGTGACTTGGCTGTTCCAGCAAATGAAAGCAACCAGAAGCAGCTTGAACACCAGAAGAGAGTTTTGGCAGCTAGACGGGAAAAAGTCCTTGGAGAAGTTAAGGCTCTAGCGAGTAAGATCGAGAAGGTCTCAGTAGAAGTTGCTAAGCAGGTTGGCGAAGACGAAAGAATCTTCGGTTCTGTCACTGCAGCTGAATTAGCTGAGCTACTTGAAGCTAAAGGCCATAGTGTTTCTAAAAAAGACATTAAGATGCCAGAAGACGTAAAAAAGGTTGGAGTTTACACTGCTGAAGTAAGGCTCCACTCTGAAGTTACAGCTAAATTGAAATTCTGGGTTGTCTCCCAGTAAGAATATTCTTTTAATATTCAGAAATGCTTTAATTTTATCGGATCCTGGTTTCTAAACTGAGACAGGATCGTTTAATTTTTTCTTGCAGTGATTTTAAGTCCCCCTCTATACCGGAGTTTTAGATGGCTAAGCAAAATGAAAAGTTTGCACCGCCTCACTCCGTCGATTCTGAGAGAGCTGTTCTTGGGGGGGCTATCGCTGACCCCAATATGTTTATGGAGATCCTCAGCGCTAAGCTGACTCCTGAGCACTTCTTTGTCGATATCCACCGCAAAATATTTGAATACATCCTTGAGCGAGCTGAGCTTAATCAGACCTTAGATTTATTTCAAATTGCTGAGGCTATGAGGCGCAAAGGAGAGAATGGGGAGTACATTCCCGACCTTGTCAATAACTGCCCCATGACCCTCAATGTTGAGTATTACATTGATGTGGTTAAAAAGAACTACTACCTCAGACGCATTATAACGGCCTGTCAAGAGACCGCTTACAAAGCCATGACCACAGAAGGTGAAATTCATGGCTTTATCGGGGAGGTTGAAAAAGAATTCTTGCTCATATCTAAAGAGCAAGAGCATGAAGGAGGGCTCGTTAGTGCCAAGGATGCCTTGGTTCCTACCTTAGAGGAAATTGAACGAAGGATCACCCTTGAAGGAGATATCACCGGGGTTACCTCTGGCTTTAAAGACCTGGATCGCTTCACGGGGGGTTGGCAGAAAAGTGACTTGGTTATCCTTGCAGCTCGACCAGGTATGGGTAAGACAGCTTTGGCATTAAATTGGCTGATGAATGCTGTGAAAGATTCCGATGATAATTATGGGGCGATTTTTACCCTCGAGATGTCTAAGGAACAGCTTCTTGAGCGTTTGATATCTGCCGAAGGGCGGATTGAATCCACGAAGCTGCGTAAGGGCGATATGGACGAGGACGAGCAAGACCGACTGATGAATGCTGCTAGATTTATACATACCCTTGGTGACCGGCTTGTGATTGACGAAACCCCAGGGATTACCTTGATGGAGCTAAGGTCGCGTTGCAGGCGCTTTGCCAGGGAGCATAAGCTGAGCATCATTGTCATCGATTACCTCCAGCTTATGTCAGGGAGTGCGTCAGCTCAGAAGCAGAGCCGTGAGCGAGAGATCAGTGAGATATCAATGGGCCTAAAGGCCTTGGCTAAAGAGTTAGCTGTGCCCATTATTGCCCTAGCCCAGCTGAACCGTGGCCCTGATGCAAGGCCTGATAAAAGGCCAAAAATTAGTGACTTGAGGGAATCGGGCTCTATGGAGCAGGATGCTGACCAGATTTTGTTTGTCTACCGAGATGATTACTATAACCCGCAGTCAGAGTTTGCAGGAAAAGCGGAAGTCTTAGTCAGTAAAAACAGGCATGGTGAGACAGGCTCTTTGTTCCTTGCTTGGCAGCCTAACTACGTTTCCTTTTTCAATCTGATAGACGATAATTAGAGATGTTCAAAACATAAACCTATGAGGAGAGGTTTTATGTTCTATCGTCTCCTTCCTAGATCCGCGGCTTTTTTTTCGGTCTTTGGAGCGTGCTAAGTGGCTGCATGAGCACATACCAGGCTCACCATGGTCAGAAGACTCCCGGTCGTCTTAGTGCTGTTTCAATTCCAGGCTCATGCTATTATAGCCCTAATCTCTTAGGTTGATCTTAATCTTACGACCTCGGTCACGGTCTCAAATGGATTCTTAACGGCCTCCA
>JABSRF010000630.1 GCA_013215275.1 Oligoflexales bacterium
CATCCGTTTCTACCAAAATATAGCGTTCTGATCACACATGAATAGTGGGTAGAATATTTATTTGGAGTTACCTAACATAATGATGCAGTCGTGGTTGTCGTTTTCTGGGGAATGCAAATTTTTCAATGATTTCAGAAAGATAATATAGGTATGCTGAGAAATGTTTGGCGGGAATTAAAGGCACTCGTTCGGGTTGTGGTGCTCATGTGGATGGTCTATGGAGTTAGCCTGTTTTTACCAATTGTTGCTTGGGGCATTATCCCAAGAGAGCCTCAGGGTTTGTATGGGATTGTGTTCGCTCCCTTCTTGCATGGAAATGTTCCACACTTGCTCAACAATAGCGTGCTGCTACTGGTGTTCGGAGTGCTCTATTGCCTCCTCGAAGGGAAGCATTTGCTCAGGCTCTTTGCTTTCCTTGCTGTTGTTGGCGGTTTTGGGACCTGGCTGATTGGTGGGCATGGTGTGCATATCGGTGCCTCTGGAGTGGTTTTTGGCCTTTGGAGTCACCTGATATTCTTAGCTTGGTTTAAGCGCAAGCTGAAATATGCTTTGGTCTCAATACTAATTGTTGCGGTTTATGGCTCCCTGATATTTGGCTTAGCCCCTTGGCAAAAGTTTATTTCATGGGAAAGCCATTTGTGCGGAGCACTTGCCGGCATCCTCAGCGCTCGCTACTTAAAAACCTAGATTTTCTTTCCTTTTTTGCTTTTTATACTGAGCTCAGGGTAGCAAAATTTATCTTCTTCCGAGAAGTCTACGAGTGGTTTGCTAGCTGGATCTTCGTCTGATTCCTCTAGCTCCCAGTCCTTTGCCTTTCCTTTTCCTTTGGACTTCACTTCCCAGTGGCTTTCCATTTGCCCAGCGCCCATGATGTAAAACTCGGCATAACCCTGATATTTTTCGCGATCTGGCTCTTCACACCAATAGGCTACTATCAGTCCTCCTGCCGGGTCATACTTTCCAGTTAGGGTTCCCATTTTGTGCTCGTATACAGCTCTAAAATCGTTGTTTACGTCGATTTTAATTACCATGAGCCCCCACTTTTTAGAGTGGTAAACCCCATTTATTTCGCTGGCTGGCTCACTTAAGCCAAGGCCTTCGTCGGCTGATTGATCGGCTTCATGGCTAGCTAGCTGTTCCTTTAATTCCTCTACTTCGGCTGCTAGTTCTTGGAGTTGTTGATTGCTAGCCTCTTCGACCGTAGTTTTAGTTATTTCATGAACCTCTGCCTTGATCAGCTCCTCGACCTCGGTTTTCACAATCTCCTTAATGTATTCATCCTCAGGAATTTCTTCTAAAGGCATTTCCTCTGTTGTTGGTGGAGGGGCGGGTGAATCAGATGATTTCTTTTTCTTTGCAAAAGGGTTTAGTTTTCCGCAGCTGGCAATGGCAAAAAAACAGGTAATCAGAAGTGCTTTTTTCATAATAGACCTTTCTAAATGATCACGACACATTTGAAAATTGATAACACAAATTATTTAATTTTTTGCTGCAGTAAGCTTTCTTGAGGCGTCTTATCGGCATGTTCGCTTGCTGTGGTGAGGAATATGTTTACTTTCTGTTCGCAAAGTGACGCAAATCTTACACCGAAAATGCATCAATTAGCCTGATGGGATTTACTATCCCCTGAAAATATTGATTAAACATCCATGCTCAAGTGGCCACTCGAGTAATAACGTTCAGGTGGGAATGAATCATCAGTAAGTGCATTAAATAAACGCAATATTTATTATCCCAAAACTATATGTATAAATATTAGCGAGATAGTTAGTCGCTGTAGCGAAATATAAAATACCTTTATTTAAAGGCTTTTGACTTCATATAGCTCTTTACTTACT
>JABSRF010000631.1 GCA_013215275.1 Oligoflexales bacterium
AAAGTAAGTAAAGAGCTATATGAAGTCAAAAGCCTTTAAATAAAGGTATTTTATATTTCGCTACAGCGACTAGTTAGGAAGGAATAGGATCGATCTGTGAGGTATGAACGAATTTCCTTGTGTGAGTAAGACCAAAGGGTCTCTTCTTCCGTGTTATTATTGAAGCGATACTTATAGTCAAATCGCTTATTCAGCTCATTAAGGACCATCCGCTCTACAACATAAAAAGCTGCATCTAAGACTTCTTCGTTTGATATACAATATTTTTTATTATGAAGGTTTTTGCTGCAGGAATCGTCATAAATGTGCGCTATCACTTTTTCAACCTTCCTATAAAACTCCTCGTCGTTTTCGATAGCTGCAAAGACTCTATCAGCCCCGTAACCACTCTGCAGTGCTTTATATGCCTTTTTATAAGCTTGAATATTTTTCAGGTAAAATTCGATGTTAGAATCTATCTTCAATGGATGAGAAGCGATTTTGTCGGAGATAGCGCCTTGGTCGACCGTAGCTTTGGTGGGTATCATAGATGAAAATTTTTTAATGGGATCATATACTGATACCGCAATATAAAAAAACCTCAACATATTTGCAGCTTCATGAAGCTCTTCATTCTCCAGTGATTTTGAATCCTCGGAAGCTTTCTGAATATTGGCAAAGAAATCCTCGTATGCTTGGTCCCGTTCAGCCTTTACATCCTCAAGTGTCTTTATTTCTAATTCCTCGGAACAGTAAGCCCCAGTACCAGCGAAAGAAATCAATACAATGAATAAAATAGATATTTTTTTGAGGCTCATTACCCAAATCCCTTAAAAATTTCGGCAATTATTAGATAATTTAAGGAATTAAGCAAGCATATTTCAATAACAATGCAATGATATTGGCTATTTTATAGGCTAAAGAAGTCAATAAACATCATATTATGCCGCAACTGCAAGAGAATTGACTCAAGGCGTAGGATGGTCTGGCCATAGTTAAACTGCTGACACGATTCAGTATAGAGCCCTAGTGCCTTCCCGATGCGCCCAGGAACCCCAGGCCGAACGGCTGCTTGATCTGGCAATTCCTTTGGCACAAAAGGACTTGCCTTGAAAAGCTTATGGGTATCATCAAAGGTAGCAAAGGTGTCATCCAGTACTGCGACTTCAACAAAGGAATCACCCTTGCCTAGTATTTTTACCTGGGAGCTAGAGGCCTTTTGAGTACTAACAATCGGAGACCTCATCAAGCTCTTGGATATAAGAGGCCAGTTGAGGTTCATTATAGCATTCAATAACAAGTTTTAGTTTTACTTATACAAAGCTATTTTTGGTCTGGACAGTGGGGTCCACTTCAATGACCAGTTGCAACCCAATATTTCTTGTGGGAATAAACAATAACCTGGTCCTTTTTCCGAAGATTGGATTCTGTTTCCATTTTGAAGATGCAGTGGACCGTTTGGTTTTTCTTAGCTTTACGACAAACCACGGCTTCAGCACCCAAAGCCACATGGGTGCCCCCCACAAAAAATGATACAATTACGGCCAACTGCAAGCACAGGCGCATACTGCGAACCAGCATCCTAGGTACTCCTAAGTCTTAATCACAATGATATTTAAAAATTTTCTATAACTACCGTCCATTGATCATGAGCGGTAAAAAAACAAATTTCATAAACATAATCCTATTTTATTAATAAAATTGGCATATTAAATGATTGTAATAGTCTGAGTATTATTTGATGTTGAGACGACGCAAACTCATTAAAAAATCCTTTAATTAGTCGCTGTAGCGAAATGTAATCGCCAATCCCCCAAATATTCGCTTTAGCACGTTTTGGCTGGATTTTTT
>JABSRF010000632.1 GCA_013215275.1 Oligoflexales bacterium
AAAATAGAACAGAAGCTCAAAAGGCATCCGTTTCTACCAAAATATAGCGTTCTGATCACACATGAATAGTGGGTAGATTATTTATTTGGAGTTACCTTATGAGGCAATGCATATGATTATGAAAGGGCAGATGAAAAATGCAAAAAACAGCTTGGACCAGAAGAGAGAAATTGAAAAGCTATTTGGGCTAGCTGCATAATAAATGGATTACCCTTATTTTTATAGTCTTTATCCTAAATTGCACCATAGCCTTCTTTTTTTCTTAACAATTGTGTCTATTTGCGGGCTAAACTTGTTGACCCATGCATCAATGCTAGAGTGGTCAACAGCAATGCCTCTATCTCGCATCATTTCCTCCAGATCCCTGGTGCTGACGTTAAAACGCAGATACCAATGAACGCATTGGATGATGATTTCTTTTGGGAATCTATGGCGGGAAAAGTCTAGTTGCACGAACACTGCCTCCGGTAGCCCAGTTTGTTCAGTAAACCTACCAGAATTATGAGTAAAGCTCAAACCCGACACTACCCTTTTCATAGGTCTCCTATTTACTTAAGAGTAGCGGGAGATTATAACATGCTATTTATATTAAGATAGTTCAATTGATAGTCATTTTATCAACAACCCGAGGTGTATTTTGAACAAAGACTGAATATTCAATAAATATCTAATTATATTTGTTTAATTTTGATATCCCTGGGTATTTTGAACAACTCCCTAACGAATTTTACCATCAATTCTCTATTAATGTTGTCATTGACACCACCCGATAGGTTAGATATGTTGTCATTGACACCAAAATTGATGACAGAGGGTTAACCTTGAAATTAAAAGAAGCCAGAGTTTGCTTTAAGCAATGCCAAGATGTAGGAGCTGGGGCTTTCATGGTCAGAAGGCATTGTTGGGTAGATCATCCGAAACGAGCTTTTACTCAAGCTGAAGTGTTACGATTACTCTTGGGGAAAGGGCATCTTAAAAATAATCATTATCCCTCAGCAAAGCCAGGTTCGTTTTTATGGACTTGCAAAGATGACGATGATGAATCTGTAGAGATTGCGGTGATTATTGAAGAAGGAAAAATTAAAGCTATTGCGATAAGCGCTTATAGAAATGATAAACTCTGAGGTATGAGTAATGGATTATAAGATTAAAGAGCTAAATTATGAAAACTCTCTCGGAAAGGTTACTTTAACAGACATTATGATAGACATGGATCAAGATCAAATTGACCTTTTTGAGAAAGGAACAAATATTGAAGATCTTGATTATGGCCTCAATGGATTGGATATTGAAAAAGCTGAACGAGAAATTGCTTTTCAGTTTTATAAGGATAAATATCAAGATATTCTTAGCGGTGTATATGAAGTAAATAAGGATGAGATTTTTGCAATCCAAAACTACCTTGGACTTAATAAACTTCAGTTTGCAAAGATCTTGGGGCTAGACCGCGGAAGTTTAGCAAATATTTACAAAAGAAATTCTTGTAGTCATCCGGTTCAAATTCTAATCATTGAACGCATGGGTATGGAACTAGTTCGCAAGGGATCAGCAAAAGCTCTTTATAACAATATGTGTAAATTGCAGAACGTAGAAGAAAAATTATCTAAGCCTAGTCAAGAGACTAGCGAAAAGATTGCTCATATTAGGTTTGGAAATCATGTCGCATAGAGTCTGACATTATCTTCTGATTTATTTGGGTAGGAGCAAGTTGGATTTTACAGTTTGGGAGTTTTACCAAAAATAGTGGTGCTTAATGTGAAGTGGACCCCACTGTCCAGACCAAAAATAGCTTTGTATAAGTAAAACTAAAACTTGTTATTGAATGCTATA
>JABSRF010000633.1 GCA_013215275.1 Oligoflexales bacterium
ATTATAGCATTCAATAACAAGTTTTAGTTTTACTTATACAAAGCTATTTTTGGTCTGGACAGTGGGGTCCACTTCAGCTCTTTGTCCGATAAATACGAACAGCTTGAAGAATTTAGAGAAGATGCGGAAGACATCATCGATGAGGTCCAAACTCAAAAGAAACTCGATGTCAACATACCTAGCCTGCTTGTATAAGCAAGAACTACCAAGCACAATACCCATCATGCATGAACCCAGCCCTCCTACTATTCTTTCATCTTGACCAAAGCTCTTAACCCAGGTGGAATATAATAATCATAGAGTGCAAGCTTTATGCATATTCAAAACCAGCCAACTTCTAGGGGGATCACCTATGGGTACGAGTGAAGAAGAATTTTTTTACCAACAAAACAAAGAGCTCATTGAAGAACGCCGAAAACTTAACGACCAAAAGCGCAAAGAACGTGAAGATCAAGAAAGAAAGGAAGGAAACTCACTGGATGCGCTGCCCCAAGTGCGGCAGTGAAATGAAAGAGGTAAACCTAAAAGGCATTATGATAGACAAATGCACTAACTGTCATGGAATCTATTTTGACCAAGGTGAGCTCGAAACTTTACTTCAAAGTGAACAGCAAAAAAGATTTTTTAGTATTTTTATGAAATAGTAAAGGGAGTATAACATGGACTCACAACTTGTTTCACTTTCTAAACTGGGGCAAAGTTTGAAAAGTTTGAAAGACTTAAAGGAGCAGCCTAAGCAACTCAGCAAACTGATTGCCCTTTTAAAAGACCTGGATGCTGAAGAGATTGGCTTAATTACTGAATGCCTAAGTAATTTGTCTAGCTTTAAAAAGCAAAAACGTATGGCATTATGGAAATCCCTAAAAATATTTCTTGATAGCTAGCCTACTGTGTGCAAAATTCTAAACTAACAAAGTTAGCATAGTATTATTTTTACAGCGAACGCTGAAGAGTCTTGAAGCCTTAACGCTACATTTTTTAGAGGTTTCCATGATCGTCGTGCATACTGATAAAAATTTTGGGACCATATCATTGCAGACAGAGCATCAAAGGGTTGCGCTGCAATTAGCACGAAAATTTGGTGCGCACACGGTCCAAGAATTAAAACCCAGAGGCTTTATGGAGTACACTTGTGGCCATCTTAGCGATGGATGGCCTAAAATAGAAGCTGCTTGCCCACTGGATTCAAAAACCGGATTACCTCAAGATTTCCGTAATATGGACTTTCTTCTGGTTTCTCGGGCATGGTCAAGCACCGTCGAGACTCTGACGAACCATCACCCCTTTTGTGGCTTGTTAGCTAGCTTATTTTTTTGCAGATTCAGTGAACATTCCTCGAAAAATTGGCAGTCAGACCCGGTGAGGGCTTTTATTGATGCTGAGCTCACAAGGCAAAGAGAGTTAAACAAAGAGCTAAACAAAGCTGCTTCTACCGCTCAATACACTGATCCGAAGCTCCTCGGAACATGCACCCAACAGTTAGAGTTTATCCAGACTTTTGCGCTAGTTCTTATTGACGGCAAATCACAAGCAAGAAACTTCTCAGTTCCAGGGCTAGGAGGAGAGCACACGGACATAAGCCTACAAAAAGTAGCAGAATCAGCCTATTCATTGTCTCCGTCCCCATTCTTTGGGAATAAAATAGAAGTTTGCATACGCCGGTTTAGTTTCCCCAGGTTAACTAACGAAACTGACTTAAACTACAAAAACATACTACCAGAGCTAGATCAGCATATTGAAACAGTTCAGATTTTAACCTGGATTTCTAATGAGTAAATATTCATCAGCAGTTTTTCCACTGTTTTTACTGTGCGGCGGTAAATATGTAT
>JABSRF010000634.1 GCA_013215275.1 Oligoflexales bacterium
GAAGGGTACTAAAAAGTCCCATATTACAAGGATCATCATAACCTAAACGACATTTTTTGATGGAAACTTCTGTTATTGACCAATAGTTTACCAGATTTTGCTATATTATTTTCCTGATCAATGGAACAAGCTCGGTTAAAAGCTTCGTTAGCTTCCTCTATATCAAGATCTTTGAGGTGGAGGTTTCCAAGGTTACACAGGCGTTCGAGGTTGTCTGGAGATTTCTTAGTGGCACGTTTGAGAAAGCTTTTTGCCTTTTCTGAATCACCCTTGAGTAAATAGACCTTTCCGAGTTCCGACAAGAGCACAGTATTATCACTATATTTTAGAGCTTTGAGAAGCACCTGTTCAGCGAGGTCATACTGAGCTTTTTCTCTAAGAGTTTTACCCAGGCAAATGGCTACCGGAACTGGGTTTGGCGCTTCATTGATCACTTTTATGAGCTCATTTTCGTCAAGTTCTTGGTTTCGCTCCAATTCGGAAACCAAGGACTTAAAGCGTCCTTCCTGTTGCACAAGCCATCGCGACTCTTTCATTAGCATCTGCATTTTATTGATCAAAAACTTAACGGCGAAGGGTTTCTCTATATTGGTGGCATTGTGAAATTCGCTAAGAAGCGAAAAATCTTTTTTGTCTAAAAATCCCGACATAACCATAATTGGGGTATTACGGTAATAAGAGTCCTGCTTAAGTCTATTGAACAATGCCAAAGAGCTAAGCGCTGGCACCTTCCAATCCATAAGGATAAAATCATAGTGCTTTTTTTGACAGGCTTTCCAAGCTTGATTACCATTCTCAAAACGATCAACGGAACGAATCCCTAGGTTACGTAGCTCATTTGTCAGCATACCCGCTAAAGGAACATCATCTTCTAGCACTAGTACAGAACTTGGATTCAGATGATTACTATTTTCTTCCATTGACCACCACCCTTCTAAAAACCTAGCGGATAATAAGTAGCTTCGTTTGGAAATTAAAAATATAAAGTAGAATATTTAACCTTCTATATATATGAATGATTTTCTTAGGAAAAAATTAATTTTTAACACCAAATGGTATAAATAATAGGGAATAGGCAAGCAAACATCAGAAGACTAAAAAAAACAATCTGATAATGCCATTATATTTTATGAAATAACTGGGGGACTAAATTTTCTTCAATGGGTGGAAACACTAAGCCTTTGCTGAATAATTTCATCATCTTGTTCAATTCTAGCCTTGAGATGATTGATCCGATGCAATGAGGTATACATAAATCGCTCTGCAATCCATGCCCTACTTTCATCTTCTTCAGCGTCGAGCACCAAAGACTCGGACAAGGATTCTAGACACTTGATTTCACAAATCCTTTCAGCATGAAGTAATGCAGGGCTTATGTTCTCTAACTTAATCAAGTCCCTACTTAAGGCTTGGATCAGCTTGGTAATTTCCTTGTCGGTAATGGTTGAAAAAGTCTCTTTCACATTGTTCTTGAGTAGTTTTGCTAACAGACTCAAAACAGAGCCATGGGCTGCTTGCTTCACTTTATAGAGCTTACTCTTCAGTTGATTCCCACTCGTAAGTCCCTTCAATTTAAGCCCCAAAACTGTCTCAATAAACTGCCTTGGGTTCCTCACCACCTCTTTTAATGTATCCTTAATACACATAAGTGCCTGAATCTGTGAGGTTCCTTCATAAACCGAGTAGATTAAGCTTTCCCTAACCCACCACTCTGCCTTGTACTCGGTGGTATAGCCATATCCCCCCAGGATTTGGGTAACTCCAAATAAATATTCTACCCACTATTCATGTGTGATCAGAACGCTATATTTTGGTAGAAACGGATGC
>JABSRF010000635.1 GCA_013215275.1 Oligoflexales bacterium
ATTTCGAGTTTGAAAGGGAAGCAGTTAAGGAGAGTTCCATTTTTAATTATGGTTTTATTATCTCGATCACCTATGAGTACCTAGTCTGCAAAAACTCAGTTTCAAGTATCGAAAAAAACGACTCGATATGAGCATTTTTATTGGGGCAAGCTGGGGGTATAAACTCATGCCCCAAGTCGATCTCTAAGTCTGCTATATAGTCCCTAAACATATTGGATGTCATCTGAGGGAATAATACCCTTTTTATATAAAGAGGGCTATATGTGGAAGAAGACGGATAAAGATATCTTGCTTTTATCCCAAATAGCAAAAGAAATTACTGGATGTAATTTTGAACACGTCGAGCGGCCAGCCATTAACTGTATCAATAGCCGTATGGAATTACTACAGCTTAATGACCTGGTTCAATACATTGATTTTGCCCTGAAAAATCAAGATGAGTTTGCCCACTTAGTATCCTCACTGACGATTCACACCACATATTGGTTTCGTGAACCAAAGCACTTTTCAATTTTGAAGAAATGGATCATCGAAAAAATTGAAAGAAACCCAAGTTTTAAAATTAGAATATGGAGTGCAGCCTGCTCGACAGGAGAAGAGGTTTATTCGCTTGCATGTGTTCTTGAGTCAATTCGGCAACAACATGAACGGTTTGATTACTCTATTCTCGGAACTGATATTGACTCTATATCAGTATATCATGCCAGATCAGCAATTTATACAGATTATGACCAGGATAATTTTGGGGATTACGGGGAATTTGTAGAATTTAAAGGTGATAAATCTGAGTTTACATTAAAATCATCTATCTTGGAGCGTTGCTACTTTGATGTCATGAGCCTTCAGCAACCTAAGATTCCGCCTAATACCATCGATGTTGTGTTTATTAGGAATGTGCTTATCTATTTCACCCCCCCTCAAACCAAAAGAATCATTAGCAGTATAAGCGAAACCTTGGTAGAAGGTGGACTATTAGTAACCGGAATGAGTGAGTCCATAAGCAATCCAAAGTTGCTAAAAATGGAAAACACGATTTATCAAAAAACGAGTTCATCAAATTTAGGTTCGCTCAAAATTTTTTATTTTGGAAAGGACAAGTCTTTTACGAAAAAATACTTTTCTACCAGCGACCATGAATTTTTAGAGGTGGTGACAACGAGTCATGATGAATTCTTAAAAAATAAATTGAGGGAGTTAAATCCTCACTGCCACGTTTTCTTTGATCTAAGTGATGAGAATTTTCAAAAGTACTTGGATATTCTTGGCACTATTAAGGATAATCATTGTCAGGTTTTTTTAGTTTACAACACTGAAAGTGTTGAAAACCATTTATCCAAAGCATTCAAATACCAGATTAATTTTGCAGGTTTTATCAACAAGGCCTTTGTTGCGAAGAAGTCATTAAGTTATGGAGGAGATCAGAGTCCACATTCGAAACTTAAACAGCCTGCAAGACCCAAGGCATTTAAGCCAAAGCTAATTGTCTTAGGAGCCTCCACCGGAGGGGTCGATGCATTAGTTCATTTATTGAGGGGAATCGGTCCAGATTGTCCACCCATTGTTGTATTGCAGCATATTAACTTGTACTTTTCCAGCCCATTTGTAAAGAGGATTGCTGAGTTAGCCAACTTAAAAGTAAGCAGCTGCCTAGAAAACGAGGTCGTACTTCCTGGACACCTGTATTCTCCCACTGGAAATTACAATATCAGGCTTTCAGAACTTGGTGGCAAGATTTTAAGGTAACTCCAAATAAATGTCCTACCCATTGATGGTTAATTTTAGTACAGTTCTGGCCTGTGATTGCGCACTC
>JABSRF010000636.1 GCA_013215275.1 Oligoflexales bacterium
AAGACCGTCAACACTGGAAGTCTTAGATAGTGCGTAACCTGCTGTAATATTGAAACTAAAATATCGGTCACTTATGTTATCGCCATATTTTCCTCCCGGATAGCTAACGGTGAATTCATAGCTGTCAGCACCCTCCAAGAGGTGCAACGAGATGAAGCCTTGCTCATCCTCATTGCTTAGACCATCTACGCAGATCATATTTAGCAGCGGTTCTATGAAGTTTACAACCTTGAGGCCTACCTCCCTGTCTATTTCGCCTTCAAACCCTTCTGGCTTCAACAAAAAATCTTTGCTTAAGTGTTTATTGATCAAGCGCATTCTCTGCTCTAAAATTGCGATGATTTCCTCCAGGTCCATACTTTCCGATGCTGTGACCTCATCTTGAAGGTAATCTAATAGGTCTACCATTTTGCGGTGTAAATTTGTAAATTGATCGAGGTTCTCTGACTTGACTGCATTGGTTTTAAGGACTAGGTCTGCGAATCTTTCTTTGTATTCTGCAAGTTTTTCAGCAATGTCCCCGAAGTTTAAGCCATCCCGATACACAGTCCTTGGTATTTCAGGATCACTTTTTTCATTTGATACTGGGCCAGAGGAATGAACGACTTCACCAGGGATATCTTCCTCTTCATCGAAAGAAGCGCCCCCCAATTCTGTTCCCTCTTCTATGAGTTTGTTGAAGCTACCGGTGAATGAAGAGGCTTGATCGAGGTGAGTCAATGGCTCATTTTGCTGATTTACGGATTCTTCTTGTTCGAGGGAACACATCTGCATATTGACAGCGTGCTCATATACTTTATTGACTGATCGATCTAGCTGCACAAAAAGTGCTTCAAATTGCTGATCAGACTCACTATGTTGGTATTGTTTTTCTAAGATCAAACTTTTAATATTTAAGAGTTCTTCTGAACAAGTCATCATGGCAGTGATATAAGCAGAATCTAAGATGACCTGGGCAGCATTGCTCGTTCTTTCGTTCCCAAGAGCAACTTGGTTTATTGAATGTTCTTGGGGTTGAAGCTCACTGACAGGGTGGGGTTCTGGTAGAGGTTCACCTTTTTCTACCTCCTCTTGAATTAAGTTAGCTTGAGGGGGCTCATGGTTAGTTTCTTCTGTAGATTGATCGAAGCTTTGGTATGAAAGAAAACTCTGAAGTTTTTGGAGTTCAGATTCTGATGCCCAAGAATCCTTAGCTTTTCCTTGCTGGTGCGCCTCAACTCTCTCTCTAAGAACATCAAAAACTCCGAGAAGTAATGAAATCGCATCTGAACCAATGTAAGACGGTTTAGTTTTTAACTCACTGAGGAATCCTTCGAGATTGCGGGCATAGCTAGCTAGTTCCTGGTAACCGAGCTCTTTTGCCCTATTTTTTGTGATATACACAGCTTCGATAATCTCTTTGAGCGCCCTCATACTCGCTTCTTTGTTAGCAAGATTCATAATGGACTCTTCACAATCGCCAATAAGGGCTAGCGAATCCTCAAAAAATTTAAGCTGCGATTCTTCCTGCATTGTGCACACATCTCACTGAAACATAAAAATTTGGAATTTGTCTTAATAAGCATTTCGGAGGTTCTTGCAAAAAATTGATCCACCGTCGCTAAAGCTATGGTGGAGTATCCCACCTTACAAAACTACCACACCTTGCTGAAGCTGCCATGACGTCATGTTTAAGTGGCTTCCCACTACTAAGGAAGATGGGAAAAATTCCGAAACCATCCTAAAACAATGACAAGTTAAGGTAACTCCAAATAAATATTCTACCCACTATTCATGTGTGATCAGAACGCTATATTTTGGTAGAAACGGA
>JABSRF010000637.1 GCA_013215275.1 Oligoflexales bacterium
TATGGTTTCGACTATCAATAGATTCAGATACTAGATGAGTTTAGTATGGTGCTACTTTGTGGAAACTTCTGTTAAAATCATTCTCTTGAAATTGCAGAGGTAAACCAGACTTTGGAACGCCTCGCAAGTAGATATAGAGTGGGGAAATAAGGGTCAAGGCAAATAAGGTATTAAGTGAGTATTCTGCATCACCTGGTGGCCAAAGCCATATGCCATCGAGTAGCCTTAAATCAAAGGGAATCCAAATCCAGACCACAATAGTAAAGTCATAAACGGTCCACTTTCCGTAGTGGTTTTTTGCTGCCATAGCAGCAAAGGTTAAAGGTCCTAATATCAAAGCTAATAGTTTGATCGGTCCGACCCAATGGAAGGATTGACTTGCCAAGCAGTAGCGTGAGTAAGGCAGCATAAGTGCAATGACCAGATAAAATATATGAAATGGATTTTTCTTAAGATAAGCCTGCAAAGAAGCTGAAGGTTTGTTGAACAGCAAGGCAAAATATACAAAAAGATAGGGGGCAACGGCACTGACAGCCAAAATTGACTTGAGCAGTGGCTCACCTATCCGGGTGCACCAGGTTGTTAGTCCGATTACTGTAGCAACAGTGACGATGCCAAATAGAATCAAAGACTTATCGTTAGCCTTTAAGTACTCTTTAATCATCAGTTTCCTTGGTCAAGATCGCCTTAGCTTCTTCTTCAACATCATCTGCCACATAAACATGAACTCCCTGGGTTAGGGCGAGGCCAGGGTGTAGGCCACCTTCATCATCTGCGCTAATGCTAGCAGGAATGCCAAAGCTCTCTAACTTGGCTCTTATGATTTCTGCCTCGATTCGGTTATTACAGGTTGCTACGATTTTCAATAGTCATATCCTCAATGATTAGATGCTAAAACCTAGGTTTAAACTTAGTGCTCTTTCAAAGGGTTCGGTTTCAGGAAATTTGTAAAAATAGAAACTATACTCGGCGATTGCATATATATTATAGGAAAATTTGACACCAAATCCAATGCCAGCGGTTGGATTGTAAGTGATGGGAGGCTCTTCATGAAGAACTTGTACATCATTTTCAAAAATTTTGATGATTCGTTGTCTTGCGGTTACTCCTGCTTTCACTCTTGCAATAAAAATGGAAAATGATGGATCGAATGACAGAGCTAATGAGGCTCGTGTGTCCGTTTCCTTTTTTTTAAGGTTCTTTGTGTCTGCATCAGGGTCGACATTGAGCTCGGTCTGGAGGTCAATTTCATCATATTCATCGACGATTTCCTTATCGGTGCTAGTTGTTTGGGTAAAGCTTTCACCAACTGAGGCCGTAATCTTCAGGAGCCCAAAAAAACTCAATCCAGCACGGACCCCTTTTTCTTCTCTATTTTTAATGGTTTCGGTCTCTGTTCCTTCGTCTCGATTCGGATCGAGGCTCTTTGTGGAACGATAGCTGTAGTATGGCTCAAACATAATCCCTGAATAAGCTTTTCCACAAAAAACAGTGCTCAAAGCAACGAAGGAAAATGCAATTGGTTTATAGCTTATCATATTGGCACCTTAGTGAATTTGACTTTAATAAGCCTATCGTCAGTTCTGAAAAAATGCTGAGGCTCACCCTACCAAGTCAGGTTTCAAATGGTCCTAATTCTAAGTATTATTTGCGACTGAGCTGGTCAGTGGAGTTAAAAAAAACTTAATATAATTTAATGGTTATATATAGAGTGCACTTATGTTTAATAAGATATATAGTCGCTGTAGCGAAATGTAATCGCCAATCCCCCAAATATTCGCTTTAGCACGTTTTGGCTGGATTTTTTCT
>JABSRF010000638.1 GCA_013215275.1 Oligoflexales bacterium
TATCACAGGTTATCTAAAGTCGCCCTGCGAAGCGATGAAAATTTTTCTTCTGCACTTAATCTAGCAATCCGCCGTTTAAGATTCGCTATGCGATCGCAACTTTTTTTGAAGATCCACAGTTCTATAGAAACTTCTACAATCAAATATCTGTTTATACTGAGGAAGAATGAGTAGGCTGATCGGAATAGATACTGTAATCTAGCCGATTTTCGGTTTTTGCAACCACACAGGAAACGGCAGCATCTCCAAAAACATTAACCGCCGTTCTCGCCATATCAAGTAAGCGATCCACCCCCATAATTAGACCAATGCCCTCAACAGGCAGCCCAGCCTGCCTCAAAACCATCGCAAGAGTGATAAGCCCGACTCCAGGAACCCCTGCGGTTCCGATTGAAGCTAAGGTCGCAGTAAAAATAACCATCAAGAACTCGGACACACCTATGTCTATTCCATATGCTCCCGCAATAAAAACAGTCGCAACACCTTGCATGATTGCCGTACCATCCATATTTATCGTAGCCCCTAGCGGAACAGTAAATGAGGCTATAGACCTAGGAACCCCTAACTTCTCGCACACGGTCTTCATAGTAATTGGTATGCTTGCATTCGAACTAGCAGTGCTGAAAGCAAACATCATCGTTGGACGCATCTTTTTTAAGACGACAAAGGGATTAATCCTAGCAAAGATAAGCAACATTGTTGAGTAACTTAAGAATAGATGCACCATAAGAATCCCAAGGACGGTCAGGAAATAGCTTGATAAAGGCATAATAGCCGCAAAACCCTGCTTGGCAAATACCCTCGTAATGAGTGCAAAGACTCCAAAAGGAGCAAAAAACATCAGTAAATTCACAAGCTGCATAAGGACTTTATTCGCATCGCTAAAAAACTCTGTCATTCTCTTGCCATCCTTGCCAAGGGTAGAGATACCAATCCCGATCAGAATTGCGAAGACGATAATTTGTAGCATTTTTCCATCGGCAGCAGATTTTATTGGATTGGAGGGAACCAAATTGATGATAATTTCGGAAATCGCTGGAGCGTTTTGAGGTGTGAAGCTAAGGTCTATCGGTAAGTTAAAGCCATCACCAGGTCCAATAATAAATGCAATAAACAAAGCTAGAGTGATTGCAATAGAAGTCGTTATCAAGTACAGCAGTAATGTTTTACCACCAAGTTTCCCAATGTTTTTAACATCGTCTAGACCACAAACCCCACAGACTAAAGAAACAAAAACAAGGGGAACCACTAACATCTTTAAGGAAGCAATAAACATCTTGCCGGTGATCAGAAAAAGGCCGTCCAATAAGTATTGGTCTACAAAAACATTTTTAGGGATTGCTTTAAGAAATATACCACTGGCTAATCCAGCAAACAAAGCCAAGACAATTTTAAAGGTAAGGCTTGTCCTCGAGAGTTTCTCTTTATTATTCTCATTCATACAACATTCCCCCTAGGATAGCAAAATTCGACTAAAATAAAATTTCATCGAAATTTTGATCGTGGAATTGGCTTGTCCAAAAAATTTTTAGTTAAGAATAAGATAAGATATTTAAGAATTTTTGTCCTAAAAAAAAGAGATGCGAGCTAATAATCTTGAGCAAAAAAACAGTCCTTCAAGCGCAGTCGATGAAAGACTAACAAAAAAGTAAGAGCCAGATCTAGGAATGACTTAGCTACTCATGTCAATACCGGGAGCTTTATTAACGTTTACCTTATCAACCTGAGTTCGACAGAATTATATCGCCAATTGCATATTCCTGTCTAAATATTGCTCAACTTCATGTGAAGTTTCT
>JABSRF010000639.1 GCA_013215275.1 Oligoflexales bacterium
GAAAATAGAACAGAAGCTCAAAAGGCATCCGTTTCTACCAAAATATAGCGTTCTGATCACACATGAATAGTGGGTAGGACATTTATTTGGAGTTACCTGACCTGTGGTCGCATCGAAAACAAATTCCAAAATTTCGACGACTGCCTTATCTTCAGGAGCGGCTCCCATGCTGTGAACACGCTTGGTATCAGCATTCTGAACCGAAGTCCAAATGGTTGGAACCTCAGGAAATGTGTTTGCATGTTTTTGGAAGACAGCAACTGAGCTTAAGGTAGGCCTTACCGCTTGTCTTACATCAATGCTATCGTTCCGCAATAATTCTTTCATAGGCCCCGATTGCGATTGACCTGAGAAATGAACGCCTGGTTTGCCTGTAAGAGTACGAAGGCTTGAGGCCTTCGTTTGCTCAGTCGGTGTAAAATGAAAGGCATGCGGCCCCTTATCGTTCCATTGAGTAATGGGCTGATTAATATCTAACTCACTTGCATCCAACCATAGCATGAGGTCTGACAAATCGTTTGCTTCAAACGTTGCTTCAAAAACCTGCTCAGCCGGTTGGGAAAATTGACCATTTTGATCGACTGCACGCAGCTGCAAATAATACTGATGCCCTGGTGTGAGCTGCAGCTGTCTTACCACACTGATATCACTCTTAGCGATCGTTTCTTGGTTTAAAATGTTGTCGAGACCTGGCTGGCTACCAACATAGATCACGTAGCCGCTATGATTTTCTTGGCTCTCATAGCTCCAGCCTGCATGAATTTCAAATGCAGTCTCGCTTTGCCTTGTCATAGAAAAACTGACTATTTCAGGAGCTTGTAAAGACATTGAGTCAAATTCTAGGAATTTTAAGAAACAGTTTGAATGCGCTCCTGTATCAGATTCCACAACAAAGTAGACATAGCCTTTGTCATCTCCTTCTGATAGGAGTGATAAGGAGGCTTCCTGTGTTGAGGATAAATTTACCCAGCGCAAAGTCTCACAGGAATCTTTGGAAAAACCAATCTTTCTTGCTTGTGCGTCGGCTACCTTTACAGGGACATTTGCAGTATCAGCAATTGGATTGCCACCATTTACGATAATCTTAGTTTCGCTAAGGAAGTAAACTTTTTCTTTGAGAGGAACCACGATGCCGTTAGAGGTACCAGGGGCTCCATCTTGATTTTTTCTGGTAATAGCCAGCTTCCAATCGATAACATCTTCTTGGAAATCAATGAAAAAACTATAAACGCTATCTTGATCAAAACTAAACTTTGCTTTTGAGCCCACTTCATTACCATTGCCATCCAAAAGTGAAAAAGAGTAGGGAGATAAATCTGTGATTGGTTTATTGGTGCTTTCATTTAGGAATTTACAAGCAACTCCGCCAGTAAGTGCATAATGCTCGCACTGAACAAGGTAACTTCCTGAAATCATGCCAGGCTGCAGGGCACCTTCAGAATCATCATAGAAATGCTCATCTTCTTCGCTTCCATCAGACGCTGCATCTGCTTGAGTAGCTTCAAGGTCAAGATCCACAAGGGTTCTCTCACTTTCCAGATACTGAACATCATCTTCGGCACAACTGATGGTCAGTGCCACCGAAAAAAAAGTCACAAACAGAGCATTAAAGAAGCCTTGCATGAAGTGGACCCCACTGTCCAGACCAAAAATAGCTTTGTATAAGTAAAACTAAAACTTGTTATTGAATGCTATAATAAACCTCAACTGGCCTCTTATATCCAAGAGCTTGATGAGGTCTCCGATTGTTATAAAAATCGAAATATCTTTCAAGACCTTCATTAGCTTCACTCATG
>JABSRF010000064.1 GCA_013215275.1 Oligoflexales bacterium
ATATGGTGAATTTGCTCATGTATCCAGTGAAAATCTTGAAAATTATGCCATTATAAAGGTCACTTGATTAGGGACTAATATGGTAAGCTTTGTCGTCGATATCGATGCCGATGTATGCTATCTCTTTTTTCATGGATGTCCTTCCTTTTTTTCAAATTCTTTACACAATTTGAATGAGGTAACCAGCCCTCGATGTCAAGGCTGGACATCCATACCTTCTGACCGGGGGCTTTTGAGCTTTAAGAGGTATGTGGCTGTAGCCGTAGTTGCAAGAAATATTCTAAAAATTGGCACTATCCTGATTCAGAAAGAAAGAAAGTCGCCTCATCGTTTGATTGAAGCAGCATAATAAACCCTAAAAAATGAGCATGTTTTTTACCACACGAAGATATTTATTTGCCGAAAATATCGTATTTTTCATTTATCACTGGAAAATAAGAAGATTTTTGAAAATTAATTTCAACCGCGATGAAAAAAACTGAGTTACAAAGGCATGAATTTAGTTTCCGACCAGACACTATCTATACACCTTCCCACTTTTTACGAGAAGGCTCTGACTGCCTTTCTGATTGTAACCATCCAATATAAAGATTGAAAATAAGTGGAGCCTATCCTCTAGACTTCCATACAAATATGGTGTATTGTGTTCTGACTAATTTTTAAGCAACTTGTTTTTAGAGGATTAAACCATTGAAATTTAATCGAAAGTTATGTTTCGCCCTTTTGCTTTGTAGCATAAGCTCTATAAGCTTTGCTGAAATGAGGATTATTCATCACAAAGGTCAGTTGATCGCAATATCAGTCAGATCATCCAATAAGGCTAATGCGAGTGCCGTTGAGAAAGTTTCTAAAGAGCAACCGGTTGAAGACCTGCAAGTTGAAGAACAACAAGTTGAAGAACAACAAGTTGAAGAACAAAGTGAGGATACGGACGCATCGGAAACGGTTACTTTGCCGAATGAGTTCAAGGCAAAGGCTGGTGGAAAAAACCGTCCTTGGGGAACTCGCCGTTTTCAGGTCGATAGCACGAGTGAAGAGAATTCTTACGATGAGCGAAGCTTGAATGGTAAAATCTTGAAGCAGAGCTATTGGGCTCTTCGCACAATCTTTACCCTGACAGATAGAAGCTTATCTTCTTCTTTTGCGGCTGGGTATAACTCTTGGTTTTTTTGGCGTAGCTTCAATGTTTTTGATGAGCACAACAAATACCTTGGGCAGATAAACAAGCACTGGTTCACCTGGTTTTCTGGAGTCCATCGATATCATATTCGCAATCGAGAGGGCAAAATCTTAGCGCGAGCCCAAGTGGAAGATTCCGGAAACTTCACTGAAATTGTCATGCGCAGTGCTGATAAGAGCTATCGCTATAATCAGGTTGTAGCCAAATTTAAACTGCCTCGTGATTACAATGCCCATCTAGATAGCAATAATGATTATTTATCTTGGAATGTAAAAATAGAGGATAAAGATCAGGAGTTTTTTTCCAAGGATCGTTTGGACCCTCGCATCTTATCTATGTTTATTCCCTTTGTCTCGAGCAGAGATTACAACTGGAAATAGAACCTTCAGCTCAGTAAATAGCTTCGTAGTAGCGTAGCAGCCCAATGACTAAGAACTCTTGGTTTGGGATTAGTTGGGACATAGGGCCCAGGTAGTTCTTCTTTATGATTCTTAAAAGGTCTTCTGATGCAGCTTTGTAAAGCATTTGAGGGGTGAACATGTCATGGTACTTTTGAGGAAAATCTGAATCTGCATTGGGGATGAGGTAAGCTGAGTAGCGGCTGCCTACCGTGTTGAGACCAATCTGAGGAGCTAAATGATCCCAGGTGGTGTTAAAGTAAGTGCAATTTTCCTCTCGGTATTCGGACCGCTTCTCTATGTATCCATTGATATACTTTGTCAGCATTTCTGCCTTAAGTACGTTCAAGTGTTTGATAATGGAGTCGTCAACTTCTCGAAACGACCCACCTGAATTGTTGCTTTCCTGGATTTTCTTCGCTTCATCTGGACAGAAACTAATGAAAGCACCATTGATTGCATTCCATTTGGCATCACTGCAATGCCTGCCTCCATGCAAAAGGTAGCTTACTAACAGGACCTGCTTATCATAGGGTAAGGAATCATATTTTTCGTAAAGCTTATAGAGCTTGTATTGGAGCTCTTCAAACCAAGTATCAGGCTGGCCCCTGGTGGTAAAAGGCTCACGCTCTATGGCTCTTAGGGTCCAAGAAAGAGACCTTTGATCAGCACTACCGTTGCTCTCTTTCTTAATAGAGGCAAGCATCAAGATAAGGTCAGATTTTTTGTACTCCACGCTTCTATCTTCGCCATTCGGATAAACTGCTGCATGTAAAACCTGGCTAGAAATCTTGAGGTACAAATCAGCGTAAAAGTTGTTTTTATATTGACCGGATTTTTGAAGCTCTGAAAGCCTTTGTTTATAAGAGATCGTTTGGCTCCAATACTGCAGCATATTGGGGTTGAAACGGTACTGCTTGAGAATATTTGTCGGTAAGTCAGAGCTACCATATTCTTTAAAAGGGCTGATCCTCCGGCTTGGAATTGAGTCTTCAAGGTCTTCAAGCAAACCGATAAAGGTAAATAACGATTGAATCACCGTGTCTTGGTTGAGATTGGTTAAGCCCAGATTGGAAAATGCATCGAATAAAGCTTTACTATCATTTATTTCTTCAAGCATAATGACGTCAACTAGGTTTAAATTGTATTCTTTTAACTTCTGCAACAGTTCATCTATAATGGGTGAGTCCTGTGAACTACTAGAACTTGACGAGTTTTCATGGTCTTGTGGTTGAGGCTCTTCAACACTTGAAGAACGCTCTTCAAGTTCTGGGTCCTTAAGGTGACCAGCATCTTGTATAGGAGCAGGGTCAGCGTATTGCTTGCGTGCAGCTCCAACTTGCCAGGAACAATTTGGTTTATACTGTTGCTGTCGTGCCATAATCAAATTCATGCCTGGATAAGCGACATCTTTAAATAATTCTTGCCGATCCTCATCCATCATGTTGTCATTTAAGTTAAGGAAACTAAGCCTCAAGTTTTTTAACTCTCTCGCATCATCAATGCAGTTGTTTTCTAAATCCAAACTTTTTAATTTGCGCATTTTCTTTAGGGAACTTATGTCGCGAATATAATTGTTGCTTAGGTCAAGTTCTTTGAGCAGTTTAAAGTCCTGTAAGGCGTCAGCCGAGCTAATATTGAAATTGGAGAGATCGAGTTTTCTTAGAGCCTTAACTTTTTTCCAAGCTGGATAACATTCTTCCGGTTTGTTTACGGTGATTTTGGCGTCGTAGAGGATCTTTTCCACGATTATTTGTTGATCAAGAGGGAATTCTTCTTTGTTTTTACAGATCCTCTCGAAAATCTTTTCAGGTCTAGGTGCGAGTGAGAAAAATGATTTTAAATTAGCATAAGAAATTCTAGGCCATACTAAAATCTGAAATATCATGAATAATATGATTTTAAAGGGATTCATAATTGATCCTCTCAAGGATATATAACAATGTAAGGCAATATACCCATACCATCCAAATTTAAAAAATTCAATACAACTATCCAGTTTATTAAATTTAGTTATAATCGAATTTATAAACTTTCGTGTTAATGATTAATGCCCATAAAAATAGGTTTGCAGAAGCCTAATTCTAAAACTATTCTGATAAAGTGTATTCCATTTTGAACTATGGTATTCGGCTGGGGGGATTTTTATGTTTGTTGTCCAGAAAATTATTGGCTTGCTCTTGTCACCCTTATCAATACTGATCATCAGCCTACTGCTAGCTGTGACTCAATATAAGAAAAGGCCAATACTTCTCTATATGCTTTTGCTTTATTTGCTGTGCATAGAGCCAACAAAACAACTAGTACTTTATCCACTTGAGTCATTATCCTACAAATTAGAAAAATTAGGTGAAGAAGAGGCAAGCCAGGCAAATGCTATTGTTTTGCTTGGGGGAGGGGTTTCGTATCATGGTGACTGGGACCTTCCTCGACTAAGCTTAGACGCCCTAGCCCGCACCTATAAAGCTAAACAACTGTATGATGAATTTGAAGGTGATATTCCAATTATTTCAAGTGCAGGACTACCTAATCCAGAGCTCGGTGTCCCAGCAGAAGGGCTAGTCCTAGCAGCGGTGCTTGAAAATATGCAGGTGTATGATTCGGTGGTAGAGCAGTCCTCGAGAAATACTTTTGAAAATGCCTTGTTGACCAAGGAAATGCTTGAGGCACAAGGAGCCTGGTTTGAGTCCTATCCTATCATACTAGTTACCTCGGCGTTGCATCTTCCAAGGTCCATAGCTTGTTTCGAAAAACAAGGCTTCAAAGTGTTCCCAAAGGCTTCCCACTATTTGGGATCGTCCAGCTTTGTATACAGCTATCGTAGTTTTGCACCATTGCCTAGGAATTTGCTAGAGATAAGCCAAGCAGTCCACGAATATATCGGCTTTGCCTATTATAAACTACGGGGCCGTATATAATTAAGGTTTTGGAAGAAAGCTAGGCTTCACTTAACTTATAGCGCGCTATCTCAAGGCTGCTGATATCACCAATCAAGGTTAGGTGGTCATGGAGCTCTAACCTGAACCCAGAATGAAAGTCAATGATTTTGCCTTTGCGTGTGATGGATAAAATCAAAATGTCATTGGGAAGGTTAAGTTCATAAAGTGTCTTCCCCCTTAGGTAGTGGTTCTTTAGTTCACAATCAATGATATCGTGATCGTCCTCATATCCCAGTAAAATTGAAACAGCTGAAGGTGTTCTAACATAATGGTCAAGCAGGCTGATAAGTGCTGTGGTTGGATCTACAATGGACGCATTGAAATCTGAGAAATTCTTGATATTATCCCTTTTCCTTAAAGAAATGATGAGGTGAGCTTCAGGGAATCTTTCACTAACCATATTAGCAACAAGATGGTTGTGCTCATCATTTAACATTGAAACAAAGGTATCGTTATCGTGGGCATTGACCTTTTCCAAAGCGTTAGAGTCTACTTTATCTGCTGTTATGTAAGTAAAATTATCATGGTCAAAATTAACATCCATAGACCCAAAGGCAATGAGCCTTACCTCCCAGTTGTGAGCACATAGCTGCCTTGATAAGGTCAAAGCGTTATTGTTTTCCCCAAATATGATGGCATTAGGAATCGTATGCTTTTCTGATTTTTTAGCTGAGGTTTTTGCTTCACCTGCGAGGAATAGGGCCCATTTGAAGAAGACGGAGCCAATGATTTCATTGATGATAATGACGGAAACTAAGATCGTTGTAAATCCACTACCCCAGCTTGGAAATGAGTCACTAACTTGTTTTGCTAGACCGAGCCCAACACCTGCTTGGGTTACGAAGCACATCCAACGAATTTTGATGGTCTTTGCATCATCGTTGATGATTTTGCCAGAGATGCTAGCCCCAATGATGATACCTATAATTCTCACAGCAAACAAAATAAGGGTTATAAACCAAACTTTTTTTAAGATTCCAAGGGTCAAGGATGCGCCGGTCAGTGTAAAGAAGGCTACATAGATAACAGGAGAAGCCTGGTTGAGAATTTTTAGAAACTCTCTACGACCTTGAAAAAAGTTGGCAACATGGAATCCACATACTAAACAGCCAAGCATTCCTTCCAAATGAATTTGATACCTTGCTTCAATCATATGAGAAAGAAAGAATGCAGCATAACCTAGGCCTATCACCACAAAAGTTTTGATGAGGCCCGGTAGGTTGAGATTTATTGATAATCCAATTGCTTTACTTAAGGCTATACCAAGGCCAATGGATAGAAGGAGCTCCGCACTCAATTGCATGAGAAAGCTTAAGTCTATAGCGCTTCCAGTCAGTAGGATCTGCGCTACGGACTCGTTGAGTGTAAAGATAGCAATGACCGCTATGTCCATGACAACCGTCACCCCAAGGGCAACTTGGGTGAAGGGTCCCTTCGCTTTCAGCTCTTTAACGACAGCTATTGCCGATGATGGGGAACGTGCAATTAAAATCGAGCCAGCAAGAATCGCAACAGCAATTTTTGAGCTGGAATCAAAACCAGCCATAAAAGAAATTTGTTCAGCCATGGCATAGAAAGCATAGGAGCATAAAAGAAAGGTGCTGATTAATATCCCAGATGTGATGGTAAGGATGGTTTTTATCTGAGGCCTAATATCTTTCCAAAAAAGCTCTGATCCTGCGCAAAATGCTATAAACCCAAGTGCAATTTCGTCAACAAATTCTAGGTGCCCAACGTGATCAAAACGTATAAACTCTAAAAGGTTTGGCCCTATTAAAATCCCTAGGAACAGGTAGCCAGTAATGGTGGGAAGGCGAATTCTTGCAAACCATTTGCCCATTTGTGAGGCTGCTAAGCAGATGATAAAAAAACCTAACAAAATATAAATATTTGAAAGTGAAAATATATCCATGCTGCCTCTGTAGGAGAGTTTTTGGCATGATGGCCTTTTCATACCTTTTTTGTTTAAACCATCTACATAATGATATCCATATTTTATATATATGCATAGATAGTTTTACATTTGTTAAAAAAACTCTCATCTTTTTATTTTTACCATTATCCGTTAATGGAAAGCTGGATTTCTAAAAGATTTTTTGGATCGCGAGAAAGAATGCTTTCAAAACTCAAATGATTGCTTCTTGTGAATGATGATTGGGGAGTGGGAAGCCTATCTTGCTGCAGACCTGCGATCGAGGATTTGACTGATGGTGTTGTTCCAAACTTTATAGCGATCAACAGCCTTCATCAGAGCTTCGGTTACTAAGTTTAGGCCCACTGGCTTTATTAAGATTTGTCTAGCACCCAGCCTAAAGCAGCGGTGAGCTACCGTCATATTGATCAAGGCTGTGCAAACGTAAAAATCGATGCTCCAATCGAAATTTTCGACACATTTTTTTATTAAATCATCACCTTTTAACAAAGGCATGTCGATGTCTGTTAGTACGATTGGGATTTTGTTTTTTCCTATTTCCTCTAATGCTCTCAGAGGATCGGAAAAAGCTAGAGGCTCAAGGTCGGGTAGGCGTTCACAGGCCATTACGTATAGTTCCGTAATATCAGGCTCATCATCAATTATTGCAACTTTTAAAGGAAACTCATACTTCATACTTATTCCCGTGATCTATACCGATACCTCTCAGGTCGGAAGATATCTCAAAAACTTGAACCTTTGAAGCCCCTCCTTATTCTTTCCTGTCATTTTTTTATTCTGTTGAACTAGGGTTTAGGTGCTTCCTTAGATCTTTTATTTGACTTTTTGTTGATAATAGCCTTGGTCATCCAATTTTTTGCATGCTGCATAATATCCTCCTCGCTTAAAGCATTCCAGTTTTTTAAGCAAACCTTTTTAATGCCTCCACTCGGATTTTCTGATGGCTCTAAGTCTGGGTATTTTCCTATTATGTTTTCCAAATTTTTTTTAACACCGGGTGCAAGGTCTGTGTTTAAGCATTCGGAAATTTTCTGGGTAATTTCATACAAGGAAATGCCATGCTTGTTGTGGAGTGATTTTGTAACGTCCCAAAAAACTTCAAAATCGATGAGATCATGGAGCAGAAAGTATAAATTTACATCGAAGAATGACTCAAATAAGCAGATTGGATCAGTGAGGGGGGATTCACCGAAATAATTGTATGCTGAAAGATTTCTAATAAAAATTGCTTCAATTTTACATTTTGGGATGCGTTTAATTCCCTGCCAAAGAGTATGAGACACGGAAGCTTCAACACCTAGGAGCTCAAGGTATGACTCAAAGGACTGTGGTGACAGGCGCTCTTCAGTGAGCAATTTGATACCCATGTAAATAAAAGGGTCGGACTCTGCGTTATCCCCGATTAAAAAGTATGAGATCCCATCATCCTGGCTTTCCATTAATTTGAGAATGGCTGCAGTTTTATAGGCCACCTGATGCTTTAGGAGGTCAAAGCGGCCTTTTTTCAGGTTATATGCTTGGTTTTTGAAGGTGTCAGACGACCAATCAAGCCCATCCAAGGATAGCTTTTCTTCAAGAACCGCTCGTAGTTGAGTGGGTGAAGACGAGACAAAGTGGAGAGGACGAGGGTAATTGCCCATATCTTGCTCGTCAGCAATTGGGGCGTTGAGGTTGCCCCATCTTCCAGCCATCAAAACATCACTAGCCCCTGAAACGGTTACTTTATCCTCCGCATCCTCGAATGCAATACGAGCCATCTTAACCCATGATTCAAAGGTAGTTTCCAAGTAAGTTTTGTCGATATCACAAATAATCTGAATATTTCCGCTACTATTGCCCAAGTCTTCAAACTTACGCATATCCACCAGTTGCCAAAGATCATATGAATTACCGGGACTACGCTGTTTTCTTAACATAATTTGCCTCTCATTTAACCAGTATGACCTCGCCGACTCTTGTATTCCATCATGGACTGTCACAAAGGGTTCACAAAAGATAAAATATTATCAACCTAAAACTTTTTGTGTCGTTGAGCTTCCTTTAAAAAAGATCTAAGGAATATGGAGGAGTCTATGGAAAATAGTATTCCAACTCGCTTATGCATCTATTGTAAAATAGAAAAGCCATGGATCTTCTGCGGTAAAAAGCTTAAAGATGGCTCCAAGATTTATACGAATGAGTTCGCGGTGAGGTGGGCTGGACGGCGGTGTCCAGATTGTGAGAGGGCTAGGGTTCATGCAGCAGTCCGCTGTGATAGCTTTGAGCGAGACCTTATCATCAAGCAGCTTGAGCAGTCAGGCTTCGTCGTCCAGTCAAAAACCCTTCCAATTAAGGCTGAGAAGAACGGTAAAGTCTACTCTGTGGGTATTCGTCATGCCCATGCAGAAAGCGGTGGCTTAACTTTGAACAAGCCGCCCAAAGAACAAGCTGACATCTACGCATTAGTTTTTTCTTCGGTGAGAATTTGTACAGCAGATCAATTATCCAACCTAGAGCCTAGTGCAACAGTTTATCAACCTAAACGCAGTCAAGCTGCCCACGTTGCTAAGAATAAAACCCCTGAAGAAGTGAGTATGGAAAACCGATAAATCACACTCTTTCACGAAGCCTCTTTGTCCCGGTAGAGTTTAGAAAACTCTGCAAAGGTGAGAGCAGAAACTCCTTCCTCTGGTGTTACGGTGGATTTTACTAATGGCCGATGATGGTGTCTTTTGGGGTCGTGTCTTTGATTGAACTCTTACTCTCAATAATAAAGTGGATGCCTCTAGACTCTTTACGGGACATTGCACAGCGGATAGTGAGCCAAGCGATTTCTGCAAGGTTGCGCACCTCTAGCAGACGGTCGTTCACCTTGTACTCCCAGTAGTAGGTATCCAGCTCTTGCCTTATGGTTTGAATCCTTGCAAGAGCGCGTTGTAACCTACGCTCACTTCTCACGATTCCCACATAATTCCACATTAACCGGCGAATCTCATCCCAAGTATGAGAAAGCAGAACCTGTTCGTCGGGTGGTAAGGTGGCTCCAGCATCCCAGTCAGGGATTGGACAGGACTCGTAGCCATGGAGGTCCTGCTCCATAGATTTGTGCATGGCTCTATCAGCTAGAACACAGGCCTCTAAGAGGCTGTTGGAAGCAAGTCGATTTGCACCATGCAAGCCGCTACAGGCAACTTCACCCAGTGCGTATAAGTGGCTCACAGATGTACGTCCCCAGCTATCAATCACAATGCCTCCACAGCTGTAATGAGCTGCCGGCACCACTGGAATCATGTCAATCGTTGCATCAATGCCATAACTTAGGCAGGTTTTATAAATGTTAGGAAACAGTCTTTTGATCTTGTCAGCACCTAAATGCCTCAGGTCTAAGTAAACCCTGCTTTCTCCACTCCGTTTAAGCTCTGAGTCAATCGCTCTGGCCACAATATCCCGGGGTGCTAGGGACCCTTTGGGGTGGTAGGCTTTGGTGAAGTCTTCTCCCCTCACGTTTTTTAGAATACCGCCCTCTCCACGCACCGCTTCGGAAATAAGAAAGGTTTTAGCTTCAGGGTGAAACAAACAAGTAGGGTGAAATTGCATAAACTCAAGGTTCGCAACCTTACAGCCTGCCCTCCAACCCATTGCTAGGCCATCGCCCGTCGCGCCATCAGGGTTAGAGGTATACTGATACAAACGGCCATGCCCCCCTGTGCAGAGAAAGGTTTTGCTGCTTCTAACCTGATAAATATCCTGAGTTTTTAGATCAAGAACATAAGCTCCAAGACAATAGTTGCCACTAAAGTTTGGAAAGTATTTGTCTGTGGTCAGAAGGTCTACAGCAAACTGGTGCTCGTAGATGGTGATATTGGGATCAGACTTTGCCTTGCTCACAAGCGCGTTCATTAACGCTTGGCCAGTTAGGTCATCTGCATGCAAAACCCGCCTGCGGGAATGCCCCCCTTCTTTCGTCAAGTGAAAGTCCTGTGAATGCTTCGCAGCTCCTTCAAGTTTGGTAAACTCAACGCCCACATCTAGTAAGTCTCTAATCGCCTTGGGTCCAGACTCCACGATGGTACGCACCACCTCTTGATGACATAAGCCAGCTCCTGCCACGACAGTGTCTTGGCAATGCTCCTCGAAGCTGTCCTCTTGACTAAAAACGGATGCAATGCCTCCTTGGGCCCAATAGGAATTGCTTTCCTCAAAAGGTCCTTTAGCAATCACAAGGACCTTACCTGTTTTTGCCAACTTCAATGCAAGCATCAGTCCCGCCACCCCGGTTCCAATAACTAGGTTTTCTGTGGTTACAGTCAGCCTGTTGTCGATTCGAGTGTTTGAAATGCTGCTCATGATGCCTTCCTCATATCAAGCAAATTCGTTAAAGACTAAATGTAGCAGGAAACATAGCCTGTTCCTAGGTCTATCATCACTTTGAATGGGTGAAGGCAGCATCAGGCCATTTTTTTAGTTGAAGAAATCCTTTTGATACTTAAACTTCAGGTGAGGTTCGATAAAGCACCGGTCTTTGGCTGATAAGCTGAAGGAGTAAAGTAGGAAGCTCTTTCCTCAGGTGTTACGGTGAATTTACCTGTTATAATAATGAAACAAAGCCTATTGAGATATTAATTAGGTGAGCAGAGATGATAAATGGAAAAAACTGATAGCCCTCCCAACTGGATCAGAGACTTGCCTAATCAGCTAACGCTCTTTCGCGTGGCCGTTGTTCCCTTGCTCCTGGTCCTATACCCTCTTAATTTCAGTAGCTTAAACCTTTTTTGTGCGGTTCTTTTTACCCTGGCAGCAATAACGGATTGGCTAGACGGGTTCATTGCCAGAAAATTTGCAGTGGAAAGCCGTTTGGGCGCAATCCTAGATCCGGTGGCTGATAAAATGCTGACGGCTTCAGCACTTGTGCTGGTTGCTCACTCTGGAGCCATTTGGGCTTGGATGGCTGGGATCTTGCTGTGCCGTGAAATAGCCATTTCAGGTATTCGGCTCGTGGCCCAGCAGCAGGGGATAACCATAAAAGTTAGCTCACTCGGGAAGTGGAAAACCCTTTTCTTGGATATTGCTTTGGTCTGCCTGCTGGTTAATACCCAATTATTCGGATGGCCCTTCAGAGAGGTGGGTATGCTAAGTATTTGGGCGGCATTGTTCTTTAGCCTTTATTCCGCATATCTGTACGTGACGGGTTTCTGGAAAGAGTTTAACTCAAACTAAAAATCCGTTCTTAAGTCCATCTTTTTTCGATCCTTAGAGTTTTTTCTCTCAAGTGCTCGCAAGGCATTTCTTAAATCTTTCCTTAGAATCCACCGATGCCTCATTGAATCCGAAGTTGCGTAAAAAGCTTGGGCGATGAAGTTGGTTGAACCTATAATCAAATTTGTTTCAGAATCTGATGAGGTAAAGGAGCGGCAGCTCAAGGCCTTCGCTGCAAGTGTGTCAGCTCTTGGGCAAAAAATGCCATTCTCAAAAGACCTGCAGCAAAGTTGTGCGGGTGCAGCATTAACTTTGATTGATCCGAGCATTAAGCTTACTGCAAATCAGTTAGCAGAACTCCCGCTTTTGGCAAATCCTCTGGTTTTTAGGTTTATCGAGCCTTTTACTCAGTCTTCAGATGAGGTAGCAGGGGTGAAAAGCTTAGTGAGCAAAGGGATCGATATAGGCTTATTGAAAAAAAATGACTACTTTGAAATGCCTCTCCTAAGATTGGTGTTTTTGCATGCATTAGGCACTAAGAACCTTGACTTACATGAAGCAATTCCTTGGGGAGGAATCAAAGATCCTTTAGACTCAGTTCCATCAGGGTTCACGTCTAGCCTGAAAAAACGCTGTGAATACTACCAGGTTGACGCCAAAATTCCTGAGGAGCTAAGCCTATTCGCTTCCTTTTTATCAGACCAGCAACCTGAGCAAGCTCTTGATTCCGCCCTCACTCTTTTAGCTGATGGGGCTAGTCTGGGCTTGGTTTACCGCTTGCAGACCAAGCAAGCTGTGACGACTGATCATATTTTTGAGTTGCTGACTGGCAGTTTGGCCAGGGGGTATGGAAGGGTTTTCATTAATATTGTGAATCCCAAAGAAATACAAGTATCCTATTTTATAAGTAACATCGAGGAATTTGAGCAAAATCAAGCCAGGAGAGTAGGCTGGTTTGTGGTGGGTGCTCGGAAACTATCTGGCACGACTTAGGTATTAGGTGACATGAGCCAAATGAAGCTAAAATTTTTAGGAGTTCGTGGGTCAAGGCCAACCCATAAGTCCGACTTATTGGGGTTTGGAGGAAATTCTACTTCTATGGAGTTTCTTCTGCCTGATGAGGATTTTTATGTTCTGTTAGATGGAGGCTCGGGAATCGCTCATCGAGATGCAAACGACGGTGCCAATAAAAATAAATACTATTTTCTGATTACCCATACTCATTGGGATCATATTTTAGGTTTTCCATTTTTTAAGCCTTTGTATAACCAGAAAAATGAGGTTACTTTTTTCGCTTCCAAAACTTCGAAGGCTAATTTCAATGAGCTCTTTTTTGGAATTCACAGGCACGACAACCTCCCAATTCCTATAGATGCTCTTAAAGCAAAACAGACATTCAAGTCTATAAAAGCTGGAAGCTTTTTTATGATCGAGGAAAAGGTAAAGGTAAATACCTATCAGATAAATCATCAAGGAATCACCTTAGCGTATAGATTGGGCTACAAAAATGATTCCGTTGCCGTGGTTACAGATAACGCTCCCATAGAAGACGGAAACTTCATGGGAGAAAACATGAAGGAAAAAGCAAAAGATGATCCAAAGAAGTTTGAAAAAGAGTTTAATGAAGGGCTTATTAATTTTTTGAGAGATTGTCATACGGTTGTCATAGATACTCATTTTACTGAAGAAAATCTCAAGCCCGACTGGGGGCATTCTACTCCTCAGCGAGCATTGAAGTTCTGTATAGAGGCAAATGTTAAGCGCTTGATCCTGTTTCATCATGCTCCGGAGGATTTGGACCATATGGTTCATGCAAAAGTAGCAAGTGTGGTGGATGAAGGGAAAAAGCAAGGGGTCGAGGTTGTTGCAGCCAAAGAAGGGGAAGAATGGGTTCTGCATTGCGACTAAAATTTTGGGGGACTAGGGGCTTAATCTCTTCGCCTAACAAGGATACTGCTATTTACGGTGGTAACACGAGCTGTATTCAGTTGCTGCACAAAAGTGACCTTATTATCATCGATACTGGTTTTGGGGTGACGAACCTTGGTGAGGTTCTGATGCCAAGGATTCTTGCAGGCCAAGAGAGCCTTACGGTGCATATTTTTTATACTCATTTTCACTGGGACCATATTCAGGGACTCCCGTTTTTTCATCCGATATACTTCCCAACGTCGACATTAAACCTGTACTCACCGCTTCCCACTGAATCGATGAAGGAAAACTTAGATTTATTGTTTGATGGCAGCTATTCACCCTTTGCAGGAGTTGATAGCATGCCTTCGAAGGTTAATTTTATTTCTATTAAAGACTCCTTGGAAGTGTCAGGTCTTAAGATTTCTCATCGCCCTCTTGATCATGGATGGCCACAGGCAAATACCTTTGCTTATAAGTTTGAGGAAGAAAATACTGGGATCACTCTTGTTGTGGCAAGCGACCATGAGGCCAGACCTTCACCAATAAACGATCAACTGATCTCATTCGCCCATGCATGCGATTTGCTTGTGCACGATGCTCAGTATACAGAGCAAGAATACAAAGATTACGTAGGGTGGGGACACTCATCTATGAAACAGGCTCTAGATAACAGCCTTAAAAGTAAGGCGAAAAGAACGTTGTTGTCGCATCACGATCCTAAACGAACCGACAACGAGCTTAAGAAAGCAAAAAAAGATTACAGCCAGCAGGAAAGCTATAAAGGTTTGGACTTTGACTTCGCAAAAGAGTCGGTGATTTACACCCTTGAAAAAAAATGAGCCTAAGCGTTGTTTTCTTGCTTAATCAAGTTGAGCTGCAATTCTAAATCTCCCGTCTGCTCCATCCAGTAGTTCCATGAGTTAAAATGAGGGAATGATTTTTTAAAGTAAGGGTCATCCCACCTTCTAGCGATCCAAGCACTGTAGTGCATATAACGCAGGGCTCTCAAAGGCTCGATTAGCTTCAAGCTACCACGATCAAAGTGTCCCATTTCCTCGTAAGCACGTAAAAAAACTTCTCGCTGTCGCTTACCTTCAGCATCTTGGGTAACTCCAAATAAATATTCTACCCACTATTCATGTGTGATCAGAACGCTATATTTTGGTAGAAACGGATGCC
>JABSRF010000640.1 GCA_013215275.1 Oligoflexales bacterium
AGAGTGCGCAATCACAGGCCAGAACTGTACTAAAATTAACCATCAATGGGTAGGACATTTATTTGGAGTTACCTTGGTGCGCCCCTCAGGCATACACATAATTTGGTCTCCAGCCCCTGCAAATACAGCTTCCCGAAACCTCCATACCCCGCTTTGATCAAATTTTTTTTTACTCGCTAAACGTTGATCAAATAAATTGGTGCTGAGCTTTTTAAGCTCAGCAAGAGGTCGTTCGACAGCCAAAAGGCCACCGCAGGTACACTTAAAGATCACTTGATCGATGTCATATGTTTTGCCGCATGAGATGCAGCTTAAAAATTCACTCACAGACGATGCGCTCCTTTCATAGCCACCCGACCCACATGAGTGAGCCTGGGCTTATCTTTTAACTTTTTCGACATTGCATCCACGGCCTGAGATGCTAGCTCTTTAGATTCACAGATAGCAAAAAGAGTTGGACCTGCACCCGATATGCCACAATAAAGGGCTCCGGACTCCAGTGCTGACGACTTTATTTGTTCATAATCAGGAATAAATTGGGACCTGCGTGGTTCTGCAAAAGGGTCACAGAGCTTTTTTAGTAAGCTTTTATTTTGCTGAGCAAAAGCATGACTCATACCAATTTCATTAGCCATGACCTTGATCCACTCACTTCTAGGTGATGACTCAGGAAGGACCTGCCTGGCTTCTTTAGTCGGCATTTTTACTTGCGGCGTGACAAGTGCCAGGTGCCAATCATCGCAAGATTTTAATAAGGGGTAGATGAGTGGTGGATCATTTGACAGTACGAAGGTGAGGCCACCAAGTAAGCAAGGGGCAATATTGTCGCAATGCCTTCCCGAAGTAAATCCTTCACCGGCTAAAGCCGCCTCAAGAATATCTTCTTGGCTAAATTCGCAATCACTCGCATAAGCCGCTGCTAAAGCCCCTCCTAAAGCAGCAGCAGCGCTTGAGCCTAAGCCACCGGAAATCGGAATCCCTCTTTCAATGCTGACCTGCATCTTGTAGTCCAGGGATTTACTTTTAAGAAAATGCTTTCCAGCAATAAATATTGAGTTTTTCTTGGTATCAAGAGGCACCGTTTCGGCATCGATTCCAGTAACTGAGGATAGGGTGTCTTCACCGTCACGACTCAACGAAACGGAAACTTTGTCACCAAGGCCATCCACCGCAAGTCCAAGGCAATCGAAACCTGGTCCAACATTGCCAATAGTAGCCGGAGCAAATACAGTCACTTGCATAATATTCCCCTTCACTTATTCATCCATTAAAGCGAGTGCGATTATATCATTGAGAACACCTGCTGCTGTAACTTCTGCTCCTGCTCCAGGTCCGGTGACAATCATTGGGTTTTCTTTGTAGCGGCGTGAACAGATGGTCACCTGATTGTTCGTGCCACGAAGCCTGCCCAAAGGAGAATGATCTGGGATGGCCTCAATGCCGACTTTGATCTTACCGCTATCAATACTTGCTAAGTACCTCAGGGTCCTTTTCTCACTGAGAGCCTGCTTATGAAGGGACTGCATTTCTTCATCTTGCTGTTTTAAGTTCGCAAGAAACTGATCTACGTTAGAATGGGCAAGTTCTGGGCGGAATAAAGGAGTGAGTTCGATGTCTTCTATATTCAGGCGATATCCAAGGGTTCTCGCTAATATCAGTGCTTTGCGAGCTACATCCATCCCTGAAAGATCCTCACTTGGATCAGGCTCTGTATAAGGTAACTCCAAATAAATATTCTACCCACTATTCATGTGTGATCAGAACGCTATATTTTGGTAGAAACGGATG
>JABSRF010000641.1 GCA_013215275.1 Oligoflexales bacterium
TCCTTATGTAAATTCAGCATGTTACATTTAGGAGTTTTACTTATCAAATGGTCCTAAAAACGGGGTCCACTATACTGTTACCATTCCCTAAGCAATTCGATTTCACCTTCTATCTAAATTTTTGGAATATTGCCTTTTTGGTTTTTCAACACTTCCTTTCTTATTGAGAAGGACCAGTCGAAGCTGATCTTTGTTGTCAAACTAAACCAATCTTTTTCACTTGATAAAAGATCCCCAAAAATTAATGATTCGAATCATACAAACTGAAATGAAAACCAAGGGAAATAAATGGCATATATTTTTAAAAAAAAGCTCAGACCAAAACTTGATTTTTTACCTGCTAAAGTAAAGGTTGATCTTTGGGGCGAAGTAATGCTGGATTATTTTAATCCAGAGACTGATTTTGATACCTGCCATAGGCTCCTAAATCATGAGATTGAAGACGGCAGGTCATATCCATTTACAGAGCCATTCAATCGTGAGGAGTTTGAGCAGTACTTTCTTTCCGATGATGCCTTTGTCCTTAAAGATGCGGAGCAAAACATACTCGGGATTTTTTATGTAAAGCCCAATTTTCCTGGACCATGTTCGCACATTTGCAACGGAGGGTTTATTACTCATCCAGAGCACCGAAGAAAGAACATTGGTAGGACTATGGGGAGCCTCTTCCCATTTGTGGCTCGGTCTCTGGGCTATGAAGCATCTATGTTTAATTTAGTGTTTAAAGACAACCCTGCATCCATCGCATTATGGAAAAGTTTAGGTTTTGAGGTTCTAGGCACCATTCCAAAGGCTAAGAAAACCAAGAATGGAGTGTATGTGGATGCCGTTCAGTTTTACCTAGATTTTAAATCAGATGCTGAGAAACCAGATATTTTACTGAGCTGAGTTAGCATTTTAAGTTAAAGCTAATCTCCCGTTGCAACTGGTCTGTTACGATCACAGATCCACTCACTCCATGAGCCTGGATATAGCTGAACGTTATCAAGTCCGGCATGAGCCATAGCTAAGATATTGTGAGCCGCTGTGACTCCAGAACCGCAGTAGCAGACAATTGCTAGCTTTTTGTTCGCCACTTCTCGGAATCGCTCAGCCAAGCCCTTTGAATCTTTGAAGCATCCCATGCTGTCTAAGTTTTGGCTAAATGGTAGGTTAATCGCACCTGGTATATGGCCTCCAACTCTGTCTATTGGTTCAACCTTTCCTGAGAACCGTTCGGGTGCCCTTGCATCGATCAACACCATATTTTCACGGTTACTTAGGATCTCTTTAGCTGAAACTAATTTGGACCAATCTCCCTTGATCGCAGTTGAAGCCTCTTGGGGCTGCACGATATCTTTGCCTACTTTACGACCTTCACCCATCCATTTGGCATAACCACCATCAAGCACAGACACTGACGTGAAACCCAGAGATCTTAGCATCCACCATAAGCGTGAAGCAAAAGCTCCTGGGCCTTGGTCGTAGATAATAACCGGACTTTGCTTATCCAAGCCCCATTTCTTGAGCTGGCCTGTAAAATCATCAATTTCAGGCAAGGGATGACGCCCTGTAGTTCCAGGTTTGATAGGCCCTGAAAGGTGGAGTTCCAGGTGGCAATAAATGGCTCCAGGAATATGCCCTTCTTTGTACTGGTTTTCTCCCCAATTGGGATCGTCTAGTTTGAACCTGCAATCAAAGATTTTTGGGAGGTTCTCAGAGTTTATCATAAACAGAAGTTTCCACAAAGTAGCACCATACTAAACTCATCTAGTATCTGAATCTATTGATAGTCGAAACCATAA
>JABSRF010000642.1 GCA_013215275.1 Oligoflexales bacterium
AAAAAATCCAGCCAAAACGTGCTAAAGCGAATATTTGGGGGATTGGCGATTACATTTCGCTACAGCGACTAGTTATTCGGTATGAAGGGGATCATCCAATTGCCGCGTGTTTGTGGAAAGCAGAGTCAACTCAAAGGGATTTTCGTTTTAAACCTGAATATCCTCAATTCAAAGCGGAAAAATTGGTCCTATCAGAGAGTGGAAGCATGAGCCTTAAACCTCATTCAAACAAAACTTATCAGGCTTTTTTCGTTGAGTTAGAGTATTACTTCCAGGAAAGTGATGTCAATCTAAGGATGACCACGGACATTTTTGTAAGGGAATTTTTAGCACAAAGTTGATTTAGAATTTCAAATCAAAAAAAATGCGAAATCCGTAGTTTCTTTAAAAATCAAACCAGCCAATAACAATTAGAATAGGGTCGCTTTGTCAAAATAATTCAATTGACATTTAATAATAATCAGATACTTTGTTTAAAAAGTTAGCATAAAAATTGAAATTGTGAGGTTTTTGTCATGCGCGTTAAACCAAAAGCATTCGTCCTTGCTACGCTCAGTTTGGTCTTTGTGACTTTATCTGCCAACGAAGCCTTCGGCCTACCCAGTCGGGGCTGCCAGAAGCTAAATAAAATCTACTCAAATATATTATTGACAGCAATCTTCCTCTTTTATAATCATTCCCTATAGTTAATCACCTAGGAATAAAACATGTTTGTGTCTATTGGCCAAGCTTCTGCACTTGTTGGACTTTCAATCTCAACTCTTAGAAGGTGGGAAGAAAACAACTTTATTAAACCAGCATTTCGAACTGGTGGAGGCCATAGACGCTACTGTGTGGAAACCCTAAAATCCAAGATCCTGGGTATTGAAACTAAGAAGAAAAAGCGTATCCACGTGGCTTATGCTAGAGTTAGCTCCCACGACCAGCGAGCTGATTTAAAACGTCAATTGGTGGTCCTCAAAAAGCACCTAAAACGGTACTCTGGAGCTACAAAAGTCATCGAAGACCTTGGAAGCGGTATCAACTATAAGAATAGAGGCCTCAGCGAGCTGATCGAATTAATATGTTCTAAACAGGTAAAGACTTTAGTGCTTACTCATAGGGATAGACTCCTAAGGTTTGGATCACCCCTCTTATTCAAGCTTTGTCATATTTTCGGTACGAAAGTTATTATTTTAAATGAGCAAAAAAAGCAGGATTTCAACCAAGAGCTTGTTGCTGATGTTATAGAAATAATGACTGTTTTCTGCTCAAAGGTTTATGATCATCGCTCTCACAAGAATCGAAGGAAGTCGGCAGCATGATTACTATCGAAACTGAAATTCGTGACCCCAACGCGATTTTGGTTTTCAAAAAGTTGAATGCATTCCTTTCAGAGATTGAGAGGCATTATTTTCATGATCGGCATATTCTTGGTAAAGATCTATCAAAGTTAAAATCCGATTATCTAAAGAGATTCCTCATAACAGGGAGACACTTCAATAGTATTAGGTCACAGGTTGATGGCCTAGTTACATCTAAAAATAAACTCCTAGAGAGTCAGATAGAGAGTTTAAAAGATAGAATCAAAAAGACCGAAAAGACTATCGATAAGAAAAAGAAGAGAAATTCTAAAATATCGAAAATTTCTACTGCGATCAAAAGTCATAAAACTAAGGTAGAAAAGTGGAAGCAATCAAATAAATCCAAGCGGAAACCAAGGCAAATCTTGAATTCAATAAGAAAATGCAAAATTAATCTTGCCGTCCAAAATTCAAAGAAAAATTGTACTTGAAAAAA
>JABSRF010000643.1 GCA_013215275.1 Oligoflexales bacterium
GAAAAAATCCAGCCAAAACGTGCTAAAGCGAATATTTGGGGGATTGGCGATTACATTTCGCTACAGCGACTAGATATCCGAACTCACCACAATATGATCACCGCTATTGAGAAGCATCATGACTCCATGACTCGCTGCCATTCCACTACTGAAAGCTAAGGCACCATAGGCATCCTCTAAACTCGCTATGGTTTTTTGAAAAGCGGTACGGGTTGGATTACCACTGCGAGAGTAATCATACTCTTCCTCCACACCAGCTTCCTTTTGCACATAAGTAGAAGCAAAGTGGACGGGTGGAACGATCGGCCCAGTAATCGGGTCCTTGGTGTTACCAACGTGAATCGCTTTCGTTGCAAACTTCATAGAACTAATTCCTTATCTTAAAAACGTGAAATCCACCGTAACCCCTAAGGGAGGAACTCCTGTCTAGCTTCCATTACCGATGGTGATCCATACCTTGACAAGAATTAAACGATATCAAGTGCCTGCTTTAAATCAGCAATTAAGTCATCCGTATCCTCTACCCCTAGAGACAAGCGGATCATAGAGTCCGTGATGCCTACCTCTGCCCTAGCCTCAGGGCTCAAATGGTTGTAGCTCATATACAGAGGCTGTTCGACCAAAGACTCTACCCCACCTAAACTTGGGCCAATTCTTGGAATTTTTAACTGATCTACAAACGAACTTGCTGCGTGTCTATCTCCTTCGATTTCGAAGGTAAGCAGACCTCCCCATGCAGGCATCTGCTCTTTTGCAATAAGAAAGCTGCTATGACTCTCAAGCCCAGGGTAAAAAACCTTGCGTATCTTGGGATGGCTTTCAAGAAACTGCGCAACCTCAATTCCATTTTTATTGTGCTGCTCCATCCTCAACGCAAAAGTTTTTAAACCTCTTTGTAGAAGATAATTATTGTGGGGTGTGCTGACACAACCTAATAAGCCTCTTAAAGACCGCAATGACTCTAATGCCTCTTCTCTACCAGATATCACTCCAGCCACAACATCATTGTGACCTGCTAAGTATTTCGTTGCTGAATGAATCACATAATCTGCTCCAAACCTAATTGCTTGGAGGTTAAAAGGTGTTGCTAAGGTTGCATCCACAGCAAGCTCACATTGATGCTCCTTCGCTAAGGAAGCCAATTGCGGGATATCGATGACACTTAAGTGGGGGTTTGTTGGTGATTCGGTAAAGATAAGCTTCTTACGATCAGATATCTGTGCTTTTAAATGCGCAAAATCCCCAGTCTTAGCAAACTTACAAACAATCCCCCACCGGGATAGGTAATCACGAGAGAACTCTCGACTTCGATGATAGCATTCATCAAACAAAATAACTTCATCACCCTTTTCAAGCTTAGCAAGGAGCAAACAACATATGGCTGCCATCCCACTTGAGAAAAGAAGAGATTTTTCAGCACCATCTAATGCTGCAAGCTTTGCTTCAACCACATTTTGGTTAGGATTGCTATAGCGTATGTACTCATCCCGATCTGGTTTATTCTCCAAAAAGTCAATTAGCTCCTTGGTATCCGAGAAGGTAAAGGTACTCGCACAGTGAATAGCATCGGTGATGCCATGATTTGCCTTCTTCCTTTTTTCGCCACTTTGTACGGATAGCGTTGAAAATCCAGGTTCTTTATACATAAAAGTCCCCTTTAAACTAAGTTTATAGGTTTTGAGGTTGATAAGTATCCGATCATAAGTGACCGATATTTTAGTTTCAATATTACAGCAGGTTACGCACTATCTAAGACTTCCAGTGTTGACGGTC
>JABSRF010000644.1 GCA_013215275.1 Oligoflexales bacterium
TTTTTTTCAAGTACAATTTTTCTTTGAATTTTGGACGGCAAGATTAATTTTGCATTTTCTTATTGAATTCAAGATTAGAAATGCCATCACCCTCAACGAACTGAAAACGTCCTTAGCTGCGGCAAAAAGTAAAAATATTAAATCAGGGCTCATTGAATGCATGGTTGACATCCATAGGGATATCGTTGCCAAAAACCCAGATCTTGATTGGACTGCAATCTACGATGAAATCAACCCTAAAGGTGGCAGTGCTGGCGTCACCGACATATCACAAAGTGATAAGAAGATCTTTGAAAACCTGCTTGCAGCTAAAGATAAAACCCCCGATTACAGCGCAAGTGGCTCCATTGAAGCATTTGTAAAACAGCCTCCTCTCGTTATCTCGGCTGACCTAAGCCTCGTTGGAGCTGCTAAGCAGCTTGCTTCCAAGAACCTTAGTGAGGCCATTTTTTCTGATGAGAAGGGAAACTATATGGGAGTGGTAAGCCTGCCCGAGATCATTAGAAAAATGATCATCGACGAAGGCAGCTTAAGTAGCAAAGTATCGTCTGATATTGTCAAGAAAGTCCCAGCGATACCTGCTGAAACATCTCCCAAAGATGGCCTTAAAATTTTAGACAAATTTGAAGTGAGTTTATTTGCAGTGCAAAAGAACTCCCGTATCCTTGGAGTCGTGACCCAAGCAGACCTTATCAAGAGCATCATCGCAAGAGATAATATAACTTCCAAAGCTTCTTAAGACTCGAAAGCTTTTATCTATCAATAAAAGTGAAAGAGGAAAGAAAAACGAAGGGAAAGGTTAACGACTACTTTTCGTCTTTCTTATCCTTCTTCTTTTTCTTGACTTTGTTTAAGATATTTAGTTGCGTTTCAGTGATTTTGATTCCACCGTCCAAGATGGTGTTAGTTGCCATTTCACCAATCTTGGCAACAGTCTTGCCAAGATTGTTTGCTGCAGCTTTACCACCTTTTTTGATTTTTTTACGAACTTCTTCACGGTCAATGATTCTGTCGTCAGTAGACATTGCAGTTGCCTCCTCTATAAGTTAGATACCAATCAAACTCCCACATTCAGCGGGTATGGTAATCATCTCGTAAAAAACCAGAAAAAAGTTTAGTAAAAAATGTAATTTAGAGTTAAATTAGTACTTTGGACGACGCTTTTCCCTTTTATTAAAAACCCATAAAAAACAGATATTTAGGCCATTGAAGAGCCTTTGTTCATAGATTTCGAGGCCTTACCCACTATCGACCAAGCTTTATTGGGAAAAATGCCTAGCAAAACCCTCAAACAAAGATTGCTCTCTCACCTCAGGATCGTATTTCCAACTTATACAATCATAACTGATTGTTAAGACCAAGAACCGGGGGGCTAATTTTCCTCGTAAAAAAGCTCACAGATCACCCCTTTGTTTCCGATTAGAGCTAGGAATCGTGGTGAGTTACCAAAGTCAATTGACTGATAAGAGGGTTCTTTCATGGTCAAGTCCTTGCAATGCTTATATTTGATCTTTGTATTCTTAGGCTCGATAGGATGTCGCTTAACGTATCACAAGCCAGAAGCCATTGACCAAGCCACGAGACCATCACCACGAGACCATCACCACGAGACCATCACCACGAGACCATAATCAAAGGGAACAGCTTGAAGCAGACCTAAACAAAGAAGCAGAAAAGTTATGCCTGACAGCAAAGCAGTATAGTGGACCCCGTTTTTAGGACCATTTGATAAGTAAAACTCCTAAATGTAACATGCTGAATTTACATAAGG
>JABSRF010000645.1 GCA_013215275.1 Oligoflexales bacterium
GGCTAAAAATAGGGCTAAAAAAGCAGGTCAAGCAGGAAAAAAAGATCCTAAAATTTTAAAAGCAGCTGAAGATAAAATTAAAATAGGGTGGAGTCCTGAGCAAATTTCAGGTCGTTTTAAGGGCGAAAAAAGCTTCTCTATAAGTCATCAAACGATTTATAAGCACGTACATGAAGACACCAAGAATGGTGGTTATCTTCATAAATATATGAGATCCCAGAAAAGTTATAGTCAGGAAGATATTGCAGCTTCCACAAAGTTTATTTCCTCTCAGGCAAAGATCTGGGCTCCTAGTTTATACAAAAACGGTCATGACCATTTTGAGCACTTTCTGGTCAAGCCAGAGACAAGGACGGTGGTGATTCAGGAATCAGACTCTTGGCCACACCCACAGGCACTTAGCACTTTTCTTCCCAGTAACGCACAATACCTCAAACTCGACCAAGAAGACCTCCACAAAAAGCTAGAAGCCATTGATCCTGAATTAATTATGATCCCACATACCTCTCAAGAGTTTGCGAAACTTGCAGGACTCCGTCGATTTATTCATGACCAGTACATTTCAAAAAACTATAAAATTGATATTATCCAGTATGAAACAGAGCACGGTATCATTTCTGGCTCTAACGTCGTGATTGGCATGAGTGCAGAAGAGCTTGAACGGCAACGTGAAGCTTTGATGAATCACACATCCCAAGTTCGTCGCACTGAGTTTCAACACGTTGCTTACGAGAATGCTAAAGACTTTCAGACTGCCCTTGCGTCCCAAAATCATCCAATTCCTTCAAATTCAAGAGGTGTTGAAGCCTACAAATACTATGTACTAAAAAACGGGGAGCTAACTTATAAACATAAACGTCCCGACCCCTCCAGCATTCCTTGGGGAAAAAGAGATGAAATTATCATAGCATCCCCACACCCTGACGATGCAGAAATTGGGTGTGGAGGACTCATCCAACGCTTAGAAAAGATTGGCAATACACCAAGGGTTCTCAATGCAACTTCAGGAGCCCGTGCTCCGATCTCCTTGTCTGACCTGAACAATCACCCAAGCCCAAATCCGGAATTGATTAAGCAAGCAAAAGCTAACGTAGATTCAAATGGGCTCATCACTGACCTTAAACTAAAAAGCGCAATCAGAAATTATGAGTCAAGTAAAGCTTTAGCACACTTGGCTAAGGGGGTGACCTTACAATCTCTCGACTTAGAATTTTATCTGCATAAGAGTGAGCCAACAGTAAATGATCAAAAAAACGTAGGAATGGAACTTGCCAAAGGCCTTGCAAATTCGGTTCATAAGGATGGCCACCTTGTCCTTTTTATCCCCAACCCAATTGATTCCCACCAAACACACAGAACCGTATCTAAGTTATTCGCCTCCGAGGCAAAAAAACTATCAAAAAGATTTCCAGATATGGAGATTGACTTAGTTTATTATAGGACTCCATGGACGGGGAGGCACAACTTATACCTGTACACCGATCATGCCAAGGCCAGTAGATCTAAGGCAATCATTGGAGCGGAAAGAGTTAGCAAACTTGGGAAGTCTGGCAAAGGTTTAATGGAGCAAAACGAGCTTATCAAGAATAAAAAGGCGTTGGCGTTTATCTTAAGCGACCGTATCTAATATTTGCAAACTTTCTCATCCCCACTGGATTAAATATCCAATGGGGATTCTATATTTTGTAACCATAAGTGACCGATATTTTAGTTTCAATATTACAGCAGGTTACGCACTATCTAAGACTTCCAGTGTTGACGGTC
>JABSRF010000646.1 GCA_013215275.1 Oligoflexales bacterium
TCCGTTTCTACCAAAATATAGCGTTCTGATCACACATGAATAGTGGGTAGAATATTTATTTGGAGTTACCTAAATAGTCATATATGAGTGCGACTCGAGAAGGTTATGCTTCCTCTGCTTACTCAGTAATTGTGTGGACTTTTTAAGGTCAATCCTGAATGCTTCAAAGGCTGCTTTCGGTAAAAAGTTGCTGTTCTCTACTTCAAAGCTTGCTCTGAAGCCTAGCTTATATAAAAACTTCTGTAACCTCTTGATATGGCCATTGCCAGCATAAACAAACACAAGATCAGAAGGCTGGGCAAATATATTGACTAAGAACTCTAAATCTGCAGTGTTTTTAGATAGGTTTTCTTTTAATTCAGGCACGAGTGATTCAGCTAAAATCTTATTTGGAGGATAGGAAAGATTCTGCTTGAGCCTGAATAGCTGTTGCCTATGCCACCTTAAATTTTGCTTTAAGGATGAACTGACTTGAGGAGGCAAGCTCAGCTGTTTTATTGCATGACTAACTTTCTTTTCGAGAGGGTTGCCGGACTTTGGTAGGAATAATAGGTCTAATGCTCGTGCAACTTGCCTACGAAAATTTTGGCTGTCGAGCTTTGCTTTGGCAATGCCAGGCTTAGTGAGGGCCAAATAAACCAGTTTACCCAGTAGGGGGCTTTGTTTCCTAGGAGTATCACTAGGTATCAGATCTATTTTAGCTCTATTCACAAGCACTTTTGCTTGCTTGTGGATATAGAGGTCTGACTTTGAGTAGAGAGCACTCTTTCTAGAAATTTCCCAGAATACTGGGATGCTTTCCTTGGGACTCAAGAATTTAGGGAGTGAGTTAAAGAACCAACTGCTGTGCTGAATTAGCTTCCGGCCTCCAGAGCTGTTCTCCCGTGCTCGGCAGTGAATATCTCCAATCAAAAAAATGTGCTTACTATATTGGCCTTCGCTATATTCCAGATGGAGTAGCTTTACTGGGTACGCTATGGCAGTGGCCTCGGCAAACAAAGAAACCAATATGAGCGGTATCATTAAACCCCGAATAAGCAAAAGCATAAGCATTCCTTCTATAATGCAAGTTAGAATTAATTAGCATATGTAGGTGGCTTTGAAAAGCTAGGTGTTTACCTCACGGTAGGCTTAGTAATAGAAACGGGTCGATCAATTCGAAAGCTTTTTATAACGAAAAAATGGTGTGCCGATCAAATTTTAGATAAGCTCTATGGTTTGAAAGCGTTGCGGATGAAGATAATACACCTGTATTTATTTATGATTTTTTTGTTGGCTAAGGATGGGGGCAGCTATGAATCAAGCTTTGTCGGAAAGTGAAGTACTTGCAATTCTAGACAAGGAGAATTTCCAAAAGGTTAAATTGGCAGTGACCGATATGGATGGCATTCTGAGGGGAAAAAGTGTCCATGTCGATAAGTTTAAATCCATTATTAAGGATGGTTTTGGTTTTGGTTTTTGTAATGTGGTTCTTGGTTGGGACTGTGGTGATGTCTGTTATGAAAATTCGGATTATACTGGCTGGCATTCAGGCTACCCCGATGCTTTGGTAAAATTAGACCTTGGTACCATGCGCCATATTCCCTGGGATCGAAACACCCCCTTTTTTTTAGGAGACTTTTATCAGACTGATGGACTAAAGCCCCTTGGCATTTGTCCAAGAAACCTCCTCAAGAGGGTGCTAACCTGAGTTCGACACTTAAGATCATGAAATATTGAGATAAATACGGTAAACTCTAGCCTCAATTTGTTGAATTT
>JABSRF010000647.1 GCA_013215275.1 Oligoflexales bacterium
TATAGCATTCAATAACAAGTTTTAGTTTTACTTATACAAAGCTATTTTTGGTCTGGACAGTGGGGTCCACTTCAGACTTCGCTAACTCTTACCGCTCCAGCTTTTCTGAAGCTGTTGCCTCCGTTGATGACATGAAGCTCATCCGTGACACATGCAGCGTAGAGCTCAGGGTTTGCTTTAGCAATTCTATAGGCAAGCATAGGTGTTGAGTATAAGTGATTTTTAAAGGCTTCTTCATTCGTCAAAAAGTGATGGACTGATTCGCAGTCTCGTTGCCCTACAGGTAAAGACTGAGTGATGATCTCGATCTGTTTGTTGTTGAGCGGAAACTTTTGCACTGATTCAAATTCACCGATTGCAAGGACGCGAGTAGTTATTGGTTTAGCCCTTTCTATTCCTTTGGAACCGTGAGGTAAATGTTGGGCCAACAAAAATGCTCCAAAAGTTGCTAAAACAAAAATCATAAGGATCAGTACTATAGAAGAGGATCATATATATAAAATAGCAGCTCATTCCACCTTAACGGATTATGCATATAGCCAATGCTTTGGCAAATTTAAAATAGGCGGTTCATCGGTTTATTGGATAAAGCTAGCTGTTGAACTTTGAAGAGATCAGCTTAGGCTATTTTCTCTGTAGCTGCACTAATATCAATGATCTCTTGCTCATTGAGGATTTCTTTAATATCAACCATGACCACAATTACTGGGAGTTTTTTAGTTCTTTGAACTCGTAATTTAGTATTATCCGAAAATCAATCAATCAATCCAACTATTTATTCCCCAATGTTAAAGAACGCTTAAATTCATACTCAATCACCGACTTCTGGCAATTCGGTAAGCGTGTTCATAGACATTTTTATGTTTCCCACAAATATTCAGGCTGCTATATTTTATCTCTCAGCAAAGCTTTGATCTTAATATCAAGTTGAATTTACCCGCAAATACTTTCCTGACTATGCAGAGAGGGCCGTTAAAGGGTTGAATAGTCAATTTAGCCGATCACATTCCTCAAACCTTAGGTGACCAAAGGATGTGAGGAGTTTTTACAGTTGAAAGTTTATCTTAAAAAATATGTATTGACAGGTGTTTAGGGCGGTCATAAGGTTTGTTATAAGTAAACCTTATGACTTGGATATTTTTTATGGTGTCAATCGGAGAGGCAGCTTTGTTAGTTGGAGTTTGTCCAGCTACCCTTCGGAGATGGGAACGAGAAGGACTTCTGATTCCTGATATGAAGACTAAAGGTGGACACAGGTACAAGGTAGAAAACCTCAAAAAAAGTTTTGGTTTTGTGTCGTTCGAAGAGAAAAGAAAGCCAGTTGCTTACGCTAGAGTTTCAAGCTCAGATCAAAAAGCTGACTTGGAAAGGCAGGTGCAGTTTTTAAAATCTGAGCTAAAAAAAACTTCAGATCACTATGAAGTTATTTCTGATCTTGGCAGTGGATTCATTTTCAAGAAAAGAGGGCTCAGGCGCCTTTTGCATATGATTGTGACAAAACAAGTTTCATGCCTTTACCTCACTCATAAAGACAGACTACTTAGGTTTGGATCAGAACTGATTTTTAGTTTATGTAAGCACTTCGATACTGAAGTAAAGATCTTGATGGAAGAACAAGCTTTAGATGACCAAGTTCAGTTTAGCCAAGATGTCATTGAGCTAATGGTGGTATTTTCTGCTAGATTAGGTAACTCCAAATAAATATTCTACCCACTATTCATGTGTGATCAGAACGCTATATTTTGGTAGAAACGGATG
>JABSRF010000648.1 GCA_013215275.1 Oligoflexales bacterium
ATGGTGAATTTGCTCATGTATCCAGTGAAAATCTTGAAAATTATGCCATTATAAAGGTCACTTGATTAGGGCCTAATTAACGACTCCCTTATAAGCTTGGTGGATTTAGGGCTTATTATTTGTTAGAAACTCTAAGTTGAACAAGAACCCAGGCTGTATTGGGAGCCTACTTATGCGTTTACTGGTTGTGGATGATGACGAGATTTTAAGGCTTACCGTAAAGCTAGCTTTAGAGCCCAATGGATATTTGGTCGATGAAGCAGTCGATGGACAAGAAGCGGTCGAAAAAGTCGAGAAAAATGGTAACTATCAGGTTTGTTTGCTGGATGTAAATATGCCCCGGATGAATGGGATGGAAGCATTACAGCGTATCAAGGAGATGAACCCGCAGATTTTTTGCCTTATTTTGACAGCACATTCTGATGTCAAAGATGCCGTAAAGGCGATTAAATATGGTGCTTATGATTACCTAGAAAAACCGGTTGATACGGATCAAATTCTAGAGATGATCGAGTCTGCTAAACAGGCTAACTCTCTAGTTGAGGCTGCAGCATTCTCGGCCCCAAAGGTTCAATTTGATGAAGGACGCACAATGATTGGTGGGTCTTCGGAAATCACCAAGGTTTATGACATAATTTTTAAGCTTTCTAAAGTAGATACAGCGGTTTTGGTTCGAGGAGAAAGTGGCACTGGCAAGGAGCTGGTTGCAAGAGCAATCCACTACAACTCTCATCGGAAAAAGGGACCTTTCGTAGCGGTAAACTGTGCTGCAATCCCTGAGAACCTCATCGAGAGCGAGTTGTTTGGTCATGAAAAAGGAGCTTATACAGGGGCCGATAAACGAAAAATAGGTAAGTTTCAGTTTGCAGATGGTGGCACTCTCTTCCTAGATGAAATTGGTGATATTTCTCAAGGAATGCAAGTAAAGCTCTTACGGGTTTTGCAGGAAAAAGTTTTTACTCCCGTAGGAAGTAACCAGGAGCTTAAGGCTGATGTGCGAATCATTGCTGCTACCAATAAGCCCTTGGAAAAAATGATTGAAGAGGAACAGTTCCGCTCTGATCTCTATTTTCGCTTAAATGTTCTCCCGATCATGCTTCCTCCTTTGAGGTCAAGGCAGGGAGATATTCCCCCTTTAGCTGACTTTATGATTAAAAAATTTAATGCAGAGCACTCAAGACAAATCAGGTGTTTGAGTCCAGCTGCGTTGAAGGCGCTTCAGAACTACTCATGGCCTGGAAACATCCGAGAATTAGAAAATGTGATTGAGCATGCCTTTATCCTCGAAGGCTCTGAGACCATTCAAGTAGGAGCACTTCCTGGTCATCTCTTGCTTGAACAGAAAAATGGAGATACTCAACAAGTTAATTTAGCTCAAAATGAAGCCTCTCCAAAAATACTAGATAAGGGGATGATTGATGATTTTTCCGAGTTAAATTATCCAGCGTTGAAAGAACAGTTTGAGAGGGAGTTTTTAATTAGGGCTTTGAAGGCTTTTCGGGGGAAGGTAAACCAAACCGCCGCACATACTAAAATGACCAAGGTGACCCTTTTACGGAAGCTTGAGAAATATGGTATCAATCCTAAAGAGTACCATCATCAATGAAATCCTTCCCGAATTGATTTTTAATCTTAATCGTACTTAGTTGTAAAAACAGATAATTCTCGAAATCTCCTTGGTTTAGGTAACTCCAAATAAATGTCCTACCCATTGATGGTTAATTTTAGTACAGTTCTGGCCTGTGATTGCGCACTC
>JABSRF010000649.1 GCA_013215275.1 Oligoflexales bacterium
AGTGCGCAATCACAGGCCAGAACTGTACTAAAATTAACCATCAATGGGTAGGACATTTATTTGGAGTTACCTTAAAGCTGTGGATGGGATTAGCTTTTCCTTAGACCAGGGTCAAACCTTAGGCATTGTGGGAGAGTCAGGCTCTGGAAAGTCTGTGACCATGATGTCAGTCTTGGGATTAATTCCAAAACCACCTGGCAAGATCTTATCAGGAACAGCCTTATTCAAGGGAACGGACTTATTGTCTGCCAGTTCAAAGCTCATACGCTCTATCCGTGGACACCGGATAGCCATGATATTCCAAGATCCTATGACTTCGCTCAACCCTTACCTTAGGGTATCGACCTAACTCATGGAGGTGCTTACCGAGCATGAGGGTAAATCGCGGAAAGAAGCGAAGAGGCTATCCATTGAAGCCCCTGAGCAGGTGGGCATCCCTGATGCAGCCAATAGAATCGACCAGTATCCTCACCAGTTCTCAGGAGGAATGCGGCAACGGGTTATGATTGCTATGGCGATCATTGCTAAGCCTGACATCATCATTGCTGATGAGCCAACAACTGCCTTAGATGTGACGATCCAAGCACAGATCCTGGATTTGCTGAAGGCTATGCAAAAAGAGATGGGGCTTGGCTTAATCTTGATCACCCATGACCTTGGTGTGGTTGCTGGCATGAGCGACCAAGTTATGGTTATGTATGCAGGGCGCCAAGTTGAGCAGGGGAGCTGTGACGATATTTTTTATCGGTCTCATCACCCTTACACCAATGGTCTTTTAAAGTCTGTACCGTTAATAGATCACGATCAAGGTGAGCTTTACTCGATCCCAGGCTTACCCCCGGATCCTTCTCGGCTTCCCTCTGGCTGTGCTTTTGCTCCTCGTTGTGAGCGTGTGATGGAAAGCTGTCAAAGGGATGCTCCCCTCCCCATCCAGCAGATTAGCGCACAACACAATGCTCGTTGTTACTTGGAGGTGTCCTCATGATGGAAGAAAAAATTCTAGAGGTTAGTGACATGAAGATACACTTTCCAGTCTATAAAGGTCTCGTTTTTCGCAAGCAAACAGCATGCGTAAAAGCTGTGGATGGAATCAGCATTGATCTGAAGCAAGGGGAGACCCTAGGCCTTGTTGGTGAGTCTGGGTGCGGTAAATCTACTTTTGGACGCACGGTGATGAGGTTGTACGATCCAACTGCAGGTCGCATTCGCTTAAATGGTAAGGACATCACCCACCTGAGTGGTTCAGATTTGGAAGAGTTCCGCGTTTCTTGCCAAATGATTTTTCAAGATCCCTATGCATCATTAAATCCTCGCATGACTGTTTTCGATATCATTGCAGAGCCTCTTAGAACCCATAAAATATTTGGCAGTCGTCAGGAGCTTGAAAAAGAAATCAATGAACTCATGAACCTAGTAGGCTTATCTCCTCGCTATATCAAAAAATACCCTCACGAATTTTCGGGTGGTCAGAGGCAAAGAATTGCCATCGCTCGGGCATTAGCCATAAAGCCGAAATTAATCGTATGCGATGAGCCTGTTTCAGCTCTCGATGTATCCATACAATCACAAATCATTAACCTGTTGATCGACTTACAAAAAGAGTTAGGGCTGTCCTACATATTTATTGCTCATGATATAGCAGTCGTGAAGCATATCTCAGATCGCATTGCAGTGATGTACCTATAGTGGACCCCGTTTTTAGGACCATTTGATAAGTAAAACTCCTAAATGTAACATGCTGAATTTACATAAGGAG
>JABSRF010000065.1 GCA_013215275.1 Oligoflexales bacterium
GCATGCAATGACTTTTTGTCTCAGGTCTAAGCTATAAGGAGCTGGCATAGTTCACCCAAAAAGCTCAGACTATAGGGACTTAATAATGAGATCAACCTAAGTATGAAAGGCTATATTAATATTAACCACACTCATAGCAAATTCATCTTTTGCAGAGGAAGGTGTTAGCAAGAGCTTGATAAAGATTGGTGTTGTTAATGTAACTTCTGGTCCAGCACAGAACCTTGGGAAAGGAGTTCGCAAAGGAATCGAAGCATACTTCAAAGTAAATGGGAACCAAATCCACGGTAGGAAAATCAGCCTAATTCTTAAAGATGATGGATATGAGCCAAAGCTTACACGCAAGCACACCAGTGCATTGAAGGACGAAGAGAAGGTCTTTGCCCTATTTTCTTATGTTGGGACCCCAACCAGCAAGCAAGCGGTTCCGATTGCAAGAAATGCCAATATACCATTTGTTTCACCCTTCACAGGCGCAGAGTTCTTAAGGAACTCGAAGGCAAACCCTCATGTCGTTAACCTGCGTGCAAGCTACTATGACGAAACCAAAGCTTTAGTTGATCTGTTTGTTGATCAAAACAAAAAGAAAATTGCTGTTTTTAACAATTTGACAGCTACGGAGCTGCTGGAGAAAAAGGGGTAAGCAGAGCCCTTAAAAAGCATGGCCTTAAGGTCCACTCAGTTGGAAAATACAAGAGAAACACGGTGGAAATTGCTGAAGCTGTTCAGGAAATTTCTAAATCAAAACCAGATGCTATTATCATGGTTGGTGCTTACAAGCCATGTGCTGAGGCCATAAGAGCGTTTAGAAGCAATGCCAGCACAAAAGGGGCTGACATTGCCAACATTTCATTTGTGGGCACTGAGAGCTTGATTAAGGAAGCTGGTGCTGAGGGTGAGGGTGTCTACATTTCACAGGTGCTTCCAAGCCCTAAATTTGGTGAATCCGCAATTGTCAAAGAGTATCAAGATGCAGCAAAACAGGTTGGCATTGAGTTCTCCTACACCTCCTTCGAGGGATACCTCAATGCAGCGGCAATGGTTGCAGCACTAAAGAAAGCAGGGCCCCAGCCAGATAGGAGAAAATTTCTCAGTGCCTATGAGTCCTTGAATGTGGATCTGGGAGGCTTATATTTGAAATTTGATCAGAAAAAGCGACAAGCGATCCCCAAAGTATTCATTACGAAAGTTGAAAATGGGGAGGCTAAGCCGTTTAAAGAAGTGCAGGTGAACTAGCCAGGAGGGGCAGGGTTGCCCGTTAGACGCGAGGCAAGCAGAAAAGTAGCCCTATCCATTATTTGCAGAGACTAAGCCGTGGCATTTCTTATACTTTTTGCCAGATCCACAAGGGCATGGGCTATTGCGACCCACTTTTTCTCCGCTTCTGCGCACTGGTTGCGGTGCAGAAGCTGACTCTTGGCTTTCAGAAGCAGCATTCGTCGTACGCGAGCCGTGATAGATCAATTTGTCCTCAGACTTTTGCTTGCGTGCTCTGGTTTCCTCGTCTCCAAATAGGGCCGTTGGCTCCATTTCTTCTAGCTCGTCACCTTCATCATCATCCATGGCGTGCATATTGGGAGATAGCTCAGGCGCCGGCATGTGCAATAGAGCAAGAGTCACGTCGCTTGCTACTCGATTCATCATCATTGAGAAAAGGTTGAAGGCTTCTTTCTTGTACTCCTGCAGCGGGTCTCTTTGTGCGTAACCCCTTAGGCTTACCGAGTCTTTGAGGGAGTCCATGGCAAGCAAATGCTCTTTCCATGCTTGATCAATGATCTGAAGATAAACGTAGCTTTCTAGTTTGATCTTCATTTCGGGACCGATCTTTTCAAGCTTCTCATTGTAACGCTTCATGATCTGTTCGCGGGCTTCTTCAGCGATCGCTTCAGCGCTTGATTCATTGGGGTCAAGGTTGCTAAGGTCAATAAGCTGCTTAAACTGTTTTTCGATCTCGTCCTTGATCGCTTCAAAGTCCCACGATTCTGAGTTTTTCATCGCTGGTGAATGCCTCTCAGCAACCCCATGAACAATTTCCTCAGTCGTGTTCTCTAGGAAGTCGATCTTAAACTCACCAAGCAAGGACTGACGTCTTTTACCGTAGACCACCTGCCTCTGCTGGCTCATCACATCGTCATATTCGAGGACATGCTTACGACTTGAAAAGTTTTGTTCTTCCACACGCCTCTGAGCTTTTTCAATAGCGCGGGATACCATTGGTGATACGATGGCCTCACCCTCTTCCATTCCAAGGCGGGCCATGATCGCTGAGAGTCTATCCGAGGCAAAGATACGCATCAGATCGTCTTCAAGTGACAAGAAGAACTTACTGCGGCCAGGGTCTCCCTGCCTGCCAGAACGACCTCTGAGCTGGTTGTCAATTCGCCTTGATTCATGGCGTTCCGTGCCGATCACGTACAAGCCGCCAACGTCTTTGACCCCTTCCCCAAGCTTAATGTCGGTACCACGACCGGCCATATTGGTGGCGATGGTAATATGGCCCTTATGCCCTGAGTTCTCTACGACGCTTGCTTCACTAGCATGATTCTTAGCGTTAAGAATGGAGTGAGGGACATTCTTCTTTTTAAGAAGGTTGGACAAGAGCTCAGACTTCTCAACCGAGACGGTACCGACGAGAACTGGCTGCCCCTTTTTCTGGGCTTCGGTTATTTCGTCAGCAATTGCTATGTACTTCTCAGTCGAAGTACGAAAAATCACATCGTCTTCGTCTAGACGGGCAATCTGCCTATTTGTGGGGATCACCACAACATCCAGGTTGTAGATTTTCTTAAATTCTACCGCTTCCGTGTCAGCAGTACCGGTCATGCCTGATAAGGTGTTATAAAGACGGAAGTAATTTTGGAATGTGATGGTCGCCATAGTCTGCGTTTCTTGCTGAACTTGGACATGCTCTTTGGCTTCCAAGGCTCCGTGCAAGCCATCAGAGTAGCGACGGCCTGGCATTAAGCGGCCTGTAAACTCATCAATGATGAGGATTTCGCCATTTCTGACCACATAATCAACATCTTTTTTGAAGATGACATGTGCTTTGAGTGCTTGTTGGCAGTGGTGCAGCCATTCGATGTTCTTAGGGTCATAAAGGTTGTCAATACGCAGTCGCTGTTCAAGCTTGCTGATACCATCTTCTGTGAGAGAAACTGAGCGACTTTTCTCATCGACGATGTAGTCGCTGTCTTTCTGTAAGCCAGGGATAGAAGTGTTAACTTGACCATATATTTGTATGTTTGTGTCTGCTGGGCCCGAGATGATAAGAGGGGTTCTTGCCTCATCAATCAAGATCGAGTCAACCTCATCGACAATAGCAAAATTGTGGCCGCGCTGGACTAAGCGTTGGGATTCGGTCTTCATATTATCCCTGAGGTAATCGAAGCCAAATTCGTTGTTAGTTCCGTAGGTTATGTCTGATCCATACGCTTCCTTGCGTTCGCGGTCGCTGAGACCATGGCCAATATTGCCAACTGACAGGCCTAGGAAGCTGTAAACTTGGCCCATCCATTCAGAGTCACGCTTAGCAAGGTAGTCGTTCACAGTGACTACGTGAGCACCATTTCCAGACAGCCCATGTAGATAACAAGGCAAAGTCGCGGTGAGCGTTTTACCTTCACCGGTTTTCATCTCGGCAATTTTACCTTGATGGAGGACAATACCGCCAATTAACTGAACGTCATAGTGGCGTTGGTCTAGGGTCCGGCGGCCGCCTTCTCGGCAAACTGCATACGCCTCTGGCAAGAGGGAGTCGAGGGACTCGCCGTTGTCGTGGCGTGTCCTAAATTCTATGGTTTTAGCAGCTAGCTGGTCATCACTAAGTTTCTTAAGGGATGGTTCCAACTCATTGATTCGGTTTACGAGAGGCTGTAATTCCTTAAGAATTTTATCGTTTCTGGTTCCAAAAAATTTGGTTAATAATTTCATAAGATCTTTCGTCACTACTGAAGGTGATTTACGAAGTCACAAAGCCCAGTCAATCTAAATCCTTTTTCATGAATGTAAAGGATCGGGCACCCTATACTAGTCTCTAATGAGTCTTGCGCGCAATCAACTTTCCCTTTTCATATGATATCAATCGGGATTTCCTAAGCATTTTGGAAGGCTATTATTCGAAATGAGGTTAGAAAAAATCGACACTCGTATCTAGGATGAATTTTTTGGGATTTACTGCCTCGCCGTTTACCCAAATCTCATAATGAAGATGCGGACCTGTTGTTCTACCGGTCATACCTACCGTGGCAATTTGTTCCCCCCTCTTAATCTTTTGACCTGCTTGGACCATATTTTGGGCATTGTGCCCATATCTTGTGACAATGCCGTATCCATAATGAGCGACCATGATGAAATTGCCAAAACCTGCTTTAGCACCAGCAAAAATGACTACTCCATCAGCTGGAGCAATAATGGGGGTGCCCACAGGGGATGCTATGTCTAATGCTTTGTGAAATGATTTTTGACCAGTAAAAGGCGAAACCCTAAATCCAAAGCCACTTGTGATCCATCCTTGAACGGGTGAGATAGATGGGATCGATGAAAGCAGTGATTTTTTCTCACTTAGGGTAGATAGGAGTTGCTGCAGTTCTACTGCTTGGTCATTCGACAGCTCTTCAATATCTGCTAGTTCATCAATAACAGGCCTGAAAATAAGGTTGTCAATGTTTATACCAAGGGGGATGTTGGATTTATTGACAGGCTCGCTCTTGATCGAGGGATTGTTTTTTTGTATCGAGTACTCTTCTGCGGACAAAGGTCCGATACCAGTTTTGCGGCTGACTTTGCTGACTTTTAAGGTTATGATTTCATTAAGTTTTTTTGTGTAGTCTTGGATCCTCCGTAAGGACCTTTTCACATCCTCTAGGTTTGTGACCAGTATGTGGGCCTCACCCTTCAGGTGTTGGTTCTCAGCAATAAGCTCATTATGCATGCCACGCATTGTTCTAAGGTCGAGGTAATCAAGGACGAAAAATCCGCTCATGGTGGCTACAAATAAAATGCTAATTGAAACCAATTTGATCAAAAGGGTGGGGATGCTGAACTGCTTAGTTTGGGATGAACCTCCCGGAATCAGCATAATCGTAAACTTGTCTTTGTTGATTTTCATAGGCAGTGGTCCTTGCTATCTTTCAAGTGGATTATGAGCAGCGTATTTTGAGGATAATGAGTGTGATGTTATCCTCACCTCCTCGTTCGTTTGCTAAATCGATGAGCGGGTCTACGGCATCCACTTCATACCTGAGTACGAGGTTGGCGATTTCTTTGTTACCAACTTTGCCATGGAGCCCGTCACTGCAGAGTATCAGAAAATCTTGATCTTCAAGGTTGAGTGAATCGGTATCTACATACTCTTCTTCTTGGTACCCCACGCTACGAGTGATCACATTCCTAAGTTGATGATTTTTAGCCTCTTCTTCCGATATCACGCCTGCAGCGACCTGTTCGCTCACCAAGGAGTGGTCCTGAGTTAGTTGGTAAATAAACCCACACCGAAGTAAGTAAAGTCTGCTATCACCAACCTGGGCATAATAAGCCTTGTCTTCGATAATTTTGACCACGGTCGCTGTGGTACCCATCCCCTTTAAATTCGGCTCTTCTAGGGCCTTTTCATAAATTTTTGTGGAAGCAACATTGATAGAGTCAGACAAATAGCGGTTAACGGTCAGTTCGTCCAAGCTTTCAGCTGAAGCCTCACCAATTTTTGTATGAAACTCCTCATCAACACATTGAATACAAAGTTTACTGGCCACCTCTCCCCCTGCGTGACCACCCATACCATCAGCGACGATCAGTAGTTTGGAATCTAGGTCAATAAGGTAGGCATCTTGGTTCGTTTTGCGAACCAAGCCTCTGTCGGTGAGTCCTCGGGCATTTGCTTTGAGTTGCTTATTCATAATGAACCCATAATATCTGCTTAATATCTTAACTAAATCAAATCTATTAAAAAAATGGATGGATCAAATTGCCTAGCTTTCAAAATGAAACAACGTCATATTGCCAAGTAATATTAAGGTTAAGAGGGAGCTGGTGTTTGAATTTAGGTAAAATATTTCGGGCAGAGATGACCTATCATCAGAGTTGGCTCATGGTGTGTTTGTGGCCTCAGTCATGTAAATGCTCTTGTGATAAGCCTTCATTATCTTGCTCCAGGAGTAGTGTTCATGAACCCATTTTTCCGATTGAAGCAAGCGAGTGCTGCGTTTTTGAGCCCATTCTTCTGAGTTTATGTACCTCAACTGTCTGAAAAAATCTTGCTCATTGCGGTAAGAAAAAACTGAACTCATCGATTCAGCATACGAGCGTAACACCGGGTCTTTAGCATTGATGATGATTGGTTTTTTTGCCAAAATGCCTTCTAAGACCAGCATGGATAAACTCTCCTGAGGGGACGGGTTCACCACAGCAAATGCCTTTGCAAGAAGGTGGTGCTTGTAAGATTCATTCACAATACCAAGGTGGTGAATCAAAGGATGGCTCGGAATGGACATGTTCTTTTCTAAGGGGCCTGTTAACACAAGCGCCAGCTGCTCATGTTTGTTCGTTGCTGACCATTGCAGAAAATAGTCTATCAAGACATCGACTTCCTTGCCTTTGCTGACGCGACCCATAAAAAGCAAGTAGGGACCAGAAATTTCGTCGGATCCTCCCCAATTTATATTCGTATTTTCTTGCTCTAGGCCGATACCAGCAATGGACATCTTTTTGCGAAAGCCAGGTTCAATAGAAGTGATTAACTCTTGCTCCTTTTTACTGTTGACGAGCATATGCGATACCTTCGCAAAATTCTCCTTAATACGCTGAAAATAAAGTGGAATCTCATCGTGGGCAGTAGGAATAAAGACTGCTTTTTCACGAAAATGAGGGATCCCAAACACACTAGGGTAGTAAAGGTAAGTGAAAAAGAAGACTTTTTGATACTCATCTTTTCTTGCTACGAGCTCTTTGAGTAAAGAAGGGCAGAATGGCCCCTGTAATATAAACCACAATGATTCAAGCCTAAACGCCAATTTCTTGATGAAATTTGGAACTCCTGAGGACGCTGCAATTTTGACAAGAGGCAAAGAGAAAAGGTTATTATATAGACTGAAGAGAAGGCGAACTCGGGGGAAGATCACAGGAAAACGAAAAATCCTGAGCTTGCCATCGGAACTCATCCCTTTCTGATAGAAGTTTTTCCAGGATTGGTAGTCTCGAGCTGTCGTGGTGTAGACATCGATTTGCCATTTTGGATTTTCAGCTAGCTTTTTGGCAATGATGCGAGCGTGGCTCTCTGCACCACCCACTAAGTCTTTTCCATACCTTTGAACAACCACAGCAAGCTTCAACGCTATATGACCTATTTTTTGAAGATGCAGGCAAGGTCCATCGGCCCATATAGCCACTTGTCTAGTTTCCTAATTTCACAGGCTGCATCGTCGTTATTTAGTGCAGAAATGATTTTATCAAAATCGCAAGCCTCTGGGTGCTTAACTTTCCCATACTCCCTTACTTCGCACTGAGTAAAGCCACAGTTACGTCCAACGAATTGGATATATTCTGGGTGAATTGGGCGAAGATGGCTGGGGTCGAGATAAAACTGTCTGGCCGAAGCCCACAATGAAAAAATGGAAGGAGTTTCCACTAGAAAAGCACCCCCCTCAACCAAGCACCGCCTCGCTTCCTTAAAAACCTTTATTGTGTAACCCGGTTCGCAGTGCTCAATGACATGAAGAAAGCTGATCATTTGGATACTCGAGTCACTGAAACCCTGAAGGCTTGAAAGCAAGTCTCCAGAAATGGTTTGATGGCCTCTTTCTTTACAAGTAGCGACAGCCTCATGGGATTGGTCTACCCCAATGGTTTTCAGCCCAGCTTGCTTGCCTAAATCAAGCAGCTCTCCGTGACCACATCCGAGGTCCAATAAGATTGAGTGCTTGTTCATGATAACCTGCGCTTCAAGCAAAGGAGCATACCGCTCCTGTAATCTCTGGGTGATTAGCTCGGAAGACCCGCGAAAATTTAGTTCAAAGCTCTTATAGATCTTATCTTCAATCCTTGCGTCCTGTTGCATTCCTTGTAGGTTGTGTAGTTGGCCCTCTAAGGCTTGGATCCTTCGTTCATAACCGCTGTTTGCTGGTTCAAAGCGAGACAAAATGCGGGATACTAAGTGTTTGAGCTGAGATTTTACCTGACCTACTTTTGGCAAATAAGCTGAGCTAGTTTCCATTGGAGCCCTATTAGGTGTTAATTGGGGTTAGGTATATGTTTAATGGCTAGCATGATACATAAGGCACAAATAACATTGTCTACTTTACCTTGGCGCACTAATTCTTCCACTTCATTTAATTCCGTGAGGACAACTTCGATGTCCTCACCTGGGTCTGGGAAGTGTTTGCGCTCAGCAGGAAAATGACACCCCAGTGCAAGAAAAAAGTGAGATTTATTATCGTGGAAAGCAGGATTCGGATTCATGGCGCCTAGAGATATGAACTTTTCTGCAGAGTAGCCAGTTTCTTCTTCTAGCTCCCTCGCCGCTGCTCCCATGGGTTCATTTTCATGGGGATCGATCATGCCACCAGGAGTTTCCAGCACGTAGCTGAGTGAGCCAGCCCTATGTTGCTTGATCAGAACTACTTTCCCTTCTTTCGTTACAGGCAGGATATTGACCCAATCTGGGCAGCAGATGCGGTGAAATGGGTGAGTGAGTTTTCCTTTGAACTCGAAATCTAACTTTTCGACTGTGAAGGGCATGGTAGACAGCACTTTTTCTTTGTTCTTGATAACCCAAGACATACTCACTCCTCAGATGGTTTGAGAAAAATCTTATTACGTCTCACTTTAAAAGGAAATAATGCTTTGGGGAAAGAATTTGAAGGAGAAAGAAGCTGAGGTGCTGTAAGCTTTAGATAAAGTGGAACTTTACTAGCGTCACTGGCTTTTTATTAAAGGTGTTGAACAGAGCTTTTCTGACTTGTATGCGTGCTTGCTCTGCGAAGTCTTCTTGCTCTAGAGGGTGACTCTCAAGCCATTTCTCCAGGTGTCGCTGGACCTTGCGTTTAACGTCCTTATGCCATCTTTTTGAAGAAACTCCTTTCGGAAGCATCAAACCTTGAATCTCTAGTTCTGGCCCGGAGATAAAGTCTATTTCTTCTAAGCAAAATACACCAGTGAGTAGTGCTAAACCTAATTCGCCAATTTTTAGCCGTTCTCTCAAGATTTCCCAAGGCATTGGGGTCTGAGTATCCTGATCCACAAAGTCACAATCGATCTCACATTGGCCAATGATTTTCGTATCAGCCCCATTAACTTGAAGAATATCACCATTATCAATCAAGCTTCGTTCAGAAGGCTTGTATTGCATCTTCTTACCGATCTGTGAATTGACTAATAGATGGGTATAGGTTCCATGCACAGGCAGGTAATGGGCTGGCTTTAGAAGGTTTAGAAAAACCTCAAGGTCTTTTTTGTAAGCATGGCCACTTACATGGATATCTTTATGCTCGCGGGCTGTGATGATTTTAGCTCCTTTGCGGCGAAGCTGGTCACAAAGGCTCAGAATAGGCTTTTCGTTTCCTGGAATGACCCTTGCTGAGAAAATGACAAGGTCACCCTTTTTCAAGCTAATATTGCGATGCTCGTCATTAGCAATGCTAGGTAAGCCGGATCGGAACTCTCCTTGTGAACCACTGACGAGTACCACGAGATCTTTGTCGGGCACATTATCACAGTCTTCTATGTCTATCATGACGCTCTTAGGCCATGAAACGTAGCCCAATTCGCTGCCTAGTTCAAGGCAGTTAATCATCCCCCGGCCGATAACAGCCAATTTCTTCTTGTGCTTTTTGCACAGGTCGACGATTACTTTTAACCTCCACAAATTACTTGCAAAGGTTGTGATAAATACCCTGCCTTTTGCCGCTAACATGTGCTTCTCGAGCGGTTTGATCACTGACTTCTCACTGGGGCTGGGTCCAGTACTCATCGCATTGGTACTGTCTGCTATGAGTAGGTCTACTCTTTCGCTGCCAATGCCCTTAAGCTCTTTGAGGTTGATTGGCTTCGTGCCAACAGGGGTTGGGTCGATTTTGAAATCGCCGGTGTGAAACACCTTGTGTTTGTTGCCATGAGTGCTGATAAATAGTGCGCACGCGTCGGGAATACTGTGGTTCACGTGAACATATCGAACCTTCAGTGGAGGAGCCTTAACGAGTTGCCCAGCTTTCACTAGGTGGATATCCTTTGTCGGAATACCTCGTTCTGAAAATTTCCTTTTGATAAGCTCCACGGTCCAAGGAGTGGCATATATGGGTGCAGGCCACTCTTGGTAGAAATATGGAAGAGAGCCGATGTGGTCCTCATGGCCGTGAGTGATGAAATAAGCCTCGATACCCCCAAAATCCTTAATTAGGCCATGTGCTTGAGGGATAATCGCACTAACTCCGAGCTTACGCGGGTCAGGAAACATGGTTCCTGCGTCAACAAGAAACAGCTTAGATTTAATGATATATGCGGTCATGTTCATGCCGAACTCGCCGCAACCACCAAACGGAATCACATGAAGTTTATTTTGGTTTAGTTCTTTTTTTAAGCCCACTATCCACCTTGAGGTTCAAAATCGAACCTGTGATTGATTTTTACACTTCCTCTTTTCGGACGGGGAAAAGACCATGAAGCAAGCTTACGCCTAACACAGTTTATCATTTGCCTGTCCCGTAACGTCGACTTTACCAGAGAAATATCTGATACTTTTCCTAAGGAATCGATGCGCCAAACCCAGTGCATCTTCCCACGAAGGTTCTGGTTACGACGCAAAGCTAATTCATAACATAAATTGAGTTGAAATCTGTTCTTTTTAATTGCTTGTTCAAGGTGGCGGGTATTGATACGCCCAATTAAAGGCTCTTTGACTTTATCCCTGTTTTGTTTCTTGTAATCCAATCCTCTGATTTGTTTAATGATTTTGTCCGAGTTGTGATTAAATGACTGTGGGCTTACAAAGGACACAAAGTTAACCCCTTGAGGGATATAAATGTTGGGAGTTTGATGGGAGGTTAGGGGCGTTCTGCGGTCAGATTTAAGCCGCAAGTATTTTCGTCGCATCCCCGCTTTTTCGCCTAGAACCTGGGAACGAAAATACATCATTTCCTCGTTGGTTTTTTGATTAAATACAGAAATCTTAGTCAATTCTGTCAGCTCGTTGGCAGACTCTACCTTGATGAGCCCCAAGGAATCATTGGTTCTGAGGTATTGACCCCAATCATAGTCAGGGTCTTTCTTAAAGGAGGCTGTTGTATTTTTCCTAAGCTCCAAAGAAACATTAAAGCCTTTGTGGAGGGTGTCGACCTTTGTGAGTGTTCTTAACAGCTTTTGCTGAAAGCTCTCACCCAGCACACTCGGTATTTTGATCATTTGGCTCGCTCGATCCTCTTGTGTGCGAGAATCTACTTGGAGCTGATTTTCGATACTTTTTTGAATTTGGTCATCGAAAGCTTGATACATTCCTTGATAATTATTGATAGAAGAGTCAAACAGGACCTTAGGGTCATCAATTGGCCAACCCATTATCATTTTTGTAATGTTGCGATAGTAATTGGTAACCGAAGAGATTAAGTCTCGCCTATCTAAGTTTGTTTGGAGCGCTTCAGGCGCAGTATTGAAGCTCTGTGAGTTTATAAAAGGAAGCGTATAGAGGTTTTCTAGCTCCTCAAATACCTGTGGTCTTTTTGTATCTAAATTGAACAGTGCTAAACTTAGAGCGAAAAAAAATAGGATGCTAGAAAAGATTCCAATAAGCATGCCCTTTTTCTCTTGAGAGTTATCAAACATGATACTCCCTAAGTGGGCTCGATATTTCGGGTCAAGAGGTACAGTATCAGGTGGCTTGACCCCCTTTATTTTTATCATTAAACGTAAGTCGGTCAGCACAATGTTGGCAAAATCATGTTCTTGAAGCCTAAAAGTCCTTTCGGTTCTATCTTGAGGCTTTAGATGAACGGTTCGCCCCTCACTGCTTAGGTAACCCTCCCAAGGTTGATTTAAAAGTAAAAACACCTTACGATTTTTGATCTGTAAGATCTGAATGTCCTCAAGGAGAGGATAGTAAGGAATAGAAAGAAGTCCATTCGGAGAAGAGGTTATTTTTAAGGTTCTTGATTTTTGTACTGGACATGTAGCTTCAGCAATAGGGTGACCATTTTGCAAGATGCAAATGTGTACTTCGTATTTAGACTTGTTTACCATTCAATACCTATTTGTCTAGCTAGCTGGTTGCCTCGTTTCAAATGCATATTCTGAAATACCCGCCTGAGCTAAGGCAGTTAATACGGGTTGAATATGAAGGTATTTTAGGCTTTGATCGACTGCTAAAACGACTAAAGATTCAGTATGAGATATTTCCTTAGCTAAGCTAGCTGATAACGTTCTTTCTACTATCCTGTTTCGAAGGTGTTTTACTAGTGAATCTACCATTCCTAAGTCTCGATCACGCTCATCCCAACTAAAGATATGACGATCATCAGTGCTGACAACGACCAAGCCCTTATGAACGCTGATTGATAACCAAATAGCGCCTTCTTTGGCTGTCTCTGACTTAAAAGGTAAGACGTCTGCTGGACTACCTATGCGTGGATTGATCCCTGTTAGGATATGGCCGGAAAACAATAGAACTAAACCAAAGCTGAAAAGACAAGGATATGGAAACCAAGACGAGCTTTCCTGGAGTCTGGAACGAACCATGTCCAGGTGCTTATTTAGAAACTTGTCCTTCTTTTTAAACAACATCAGCTAAACTCAGAAGCTAAGATTACGTGCTTATAGATCATTTGAGACTTCAAATAGTGCATGATTTGAATAATGACAGCGACAGGCCATTGCTCACCTGGTAGAAGAACGGCAAATTTGGAAGGCTCTATTTTAAACTGAACCTTGCGACTACGATTCCACTTTTTTAAGACGGTGATTAACTCTCCAACTTGAGGGCTGCCAGCAAGGTGCGGTACCCTAAGTTTATTGCGTATCTCACCGAAACCTTTGGTAAATGCATTCAAGTCGCCAACATAAAATGCGTCATTTGCCAAGATAATGACAGGTGTGGTTTTCGCTATAGTTTGAGAAATATCTGGCTTTAAACTATCGATTACAGACCCTTCAAGTGGGGCATGCATAATAGGTATCACTGATCTGATCATTCCAAACTGCCATGAGAGCGAAACTGATCTCATTCCGTAGGAAAAGACATTTATCATCCCTATCAGCAATAAAATCATGCAGGGGACATACCATGTCGTGTCAGATAATCTCTTCTTCGTCTTTGATATCATCGACAACAGCGTCGTCGAAAGCATCATCGGCTGGCATCCCTTCATCTTGGTCAGGTGTTGGATCACCTGCAGGTTCGACTATGGCATCTGATGTTTCCCTTGGCTCAGCTGCAGCGGAAACCGGTGCTGCAAGTACCGTAGCCACTTCTTCGGGAACGAGTAGGTTATTTAAAACAGCGATCCCATGATGGATACGATCAATGATACGAATAGCCATGCCTTTGAGAATTTGGTGACTGGCTAATACCAGCATCGAAGCTATAATTGCCGTTGCTGTCGGGTTCAATGAGCCTGCAATGCCATTTGCAAGTGAGGCCTGCTTTTTTGCAGTGTCAAGAACATCAATGGAGTGAAATGACCACCACAACGCATCGATGGTACCTAGGATTCCAATAAGCAGGATTATGGTAGCCATTGCAGGCATCATGTTTAATCGACTTTCGATCCTTGGTAAGAATTCTATCGTGTCCTCTTCAATGGTCCCACGGACCGAACTAGGATCATTTTCAACTGCCTCAAGGGCTCTCAGGGCTATTTTAGGAAGTGAGGTTTTTGATGCACTCTTGCAAAGATTGATTGCTCTTTCATGATCTTCTGATGTGATCATCTTTCTAAAATTATTCAGAAACTTACTAAAATCAATATTGTAAACAAACTGTAACATGATCAGTCGTTCGAAGATGACAGTTGTAGAAATGAATGACAACAATATGATTGCGATCATGTATATATTGCCATTCTTGATGCTAAGAGCGAGTTCTCCCCACATATAATGCCCTTTTAACGAATAAATGATGACCTTACCCTATGATAATTGATAAGGGCTTTGTTTGTGCTATAACATAATAAAAATAGTGGTTTGAGAGATTTTGGTGGGGTAAGAATTGCCCAATTTAAGCTTAGCTTAAGTGATGCTGAGCTCCATTCAACTCAAGCATTTGTTGTGACTTTATCTAAGTTTTCACGCAGTTGATTTGCGGTTTTCTCGATCAATGTGCGAAACCACATATGACCCTTATCATTGGATAGAGGTGGAGACCAAGCAACTGCAAATCTAAGTTCAGGAGATTCGAACGGTAATTTTTTTGCGACTAAGGGAAAGTAACGCCCAACTTTTGCCCAAACCAACTTGGGAAGGGTCATCAAGAAGTTCGTCCTTTCAATAATCTTTAGCCCAGAAACATAACTAGTCGCTGTAGCGAAATGTAATCGCCAATCCCCCAAATATTCGCTTTAGCACGTTTTTGCTGGATTTTTTCTGCAGATTCATGTGAAATCTTTGCAGAATTGCAGAAGAAGAAACAATATGCCGAGATCATAGGTGATCGAGATAATAAAACCATAATTAAAAATGGAACTCTCATTAACTGCTTCCCTTTCAAACTCGAAAT
>JABSRF010000650.1 GCA_013215275.1 Oligoflexales bacterium
AAGTAAGTAAAGAGCTATATGAAGTCAAAAGCCTTTAAATAAAGGTATTTTATATTTCGCTACAGCGACTAAATACCAACAAAATTTAGTCACAACTACCCAAAGCAGCAACTGTCTTCTCTTGAGAGCCACTCGAGCTTATGAAAAGTATCCCACTTGCCAACAAGTGAATAAATCATAAGCACCAAGGAGTGATTTGTTTTTATGCACCAATCGATAAACACTAAAAGGGTCGACCCAATATGGAGCGTTGACTATAAATAATTTTGGCATACCTGCACAAGCTTAAATTTGCTACTGATTAATCACCAGATGCTAGTGTTCAAATAAATGGCAAATCGAAATACTCGTGAGCTTAAATGAGGATCACCTTGGACCCAGTCAAGATGCATAGACCTATGCGTAAAATATAATTCAAAAGCCTTTTTAAGGTTTGTTTGACTAAATAACGAGCATCAAACACTAACGTTCTGAGCTTGGACGAGTAAGGATGATCGGTTTCTTTTTGGTGATGACCATCGAGTGTTCGTATTGTGCAGAATAGCTACCGACTTGATTTAGCAGAGCCCAACCATCTTTACCATCACTAACAAGCTCAGTGCCTGTGGAGAGAAAAGGCTCAATGGTGATCACCATATTTTCCTTGAGCCTACGTGTTTCATCGGCTTTGAAAAAGCCGGGGATCAGCTCAGGTTCTTCATGAAGTTTACGGCCCACGCCATGAGAGCAAAGGTTCTTGATGATTTTAAAGCCCGACTTTTTTGCTTCTTTTTCAATAGCTTTTCCAATCACATTAAGCTTTTCACCAGCTTTGACTGCGTCAATAGCCCGGTTCAAGGAACGCTTACATGCTTTACACAAAGCTTTGAGCTCATTTGAAGCTGGAGCGATAACCTTGGAGCCTCCGGTATCTGCAAAGTAGTGATCCTTCATCGCAGACACATCAATATTGACAACATCACCTTCTTTCAGGACCCGGTCTTTACTAGGAATTCCATGAGCAGCCTCTTGGTTGATACTGATACAAGTTTCACCTGGAAACTCATACATCAAGCGCGGAGCTGAAACCGCACCTCGAGATTTCAGAAATTCACCCCCCATCTGATCTAGCTCGGCAGTGGATATTCCCGGTTCAACATGGGAAAGCATCATCTGTAAGCAATCTGCTACGATAGATCCAATATGCAATAATGCCTTTAAATCCTTTTGGCCTTGGATGATCAAGATTGGCTCCCTGAAAAAAAGGTCTTCATTAGCTCCTTCGCATAAAATAGATCCAAGGAGCCCATCGTCTCAGCACTCGAGTGCATAGACCACATGGGGGTCCCTATGTCGACTGCTAAACAATTAAGCTTCGCAGCCAGTATAGGCCCAATGGTGCTACCACAGCCTACGTCCTGTCGGTTAATATAATTCTGAACCGGCACATTTGCAGCCTCACAAATTCCTCTGAATATGGTTGCTGACTGCCCCGTGGTTGCATAACTGTCGTTAGCGTTTTCTTTAATTGCAATCCCCTTATTGATGAGCAGCTTATGATTCGCATCATGCTTGTGGGGATGAGCCGGGTGATAAGCATGGGCCATGTCAGCAGATATAAGAAAAGTTTTGCTGAAGGCTCTCTCAATCTGTTCCGTAGGGTCGTACTTTGGGTGGCTTTGGCATATACGCCTTAATTATAAGTGACCGATATTTTAGTTTCAATATTACAGCAGGTTACGCACTATCTAAGACTTCCAGTGTTGACGGTCTTTT
>JABSRF010000651.1 GCA_013215275.1 Oligoflexales bacterium
TTCGTATCACAGGTTATCTAAAGTCGCCCTGCAAAGCGATGAAAATTTTTCTTCTGCACTTAATCTAGCAATCCGCCATATTAATCCACTTAGCTCATTGCAATTTTTAAGTGAACTTGATTTAACTCAAAATTTGATTGAAGACATTAATGCACTGGGCTCCCATACAGATTTGATCTATTTGGAACTATCCGAAAACCCTATAGAGCTTAGTCGATCAAACGAAAACTGTCGCAAAAATGCTTTGTCAGATGTCGTGATTGAGTTTTGTTCTGCCCTCCTAGATGAGTGACAGCATTAATTTTAAGAAATAAATTTCACTAGTTACAAATATCCCTCCAATTACTTTTTATAAAAAACCCCATAAGTTCGATACGTGAGTGAACGAATCATTCAAACAGATTAGGCGCAAAACTTAATGACCGTCATCAAAAGGGAAGTTTGTATTTGTAAAGAATGTGGGACCGAAAATGTGGTCCAATATCCTTTATTTGAAACTTGGTTCGAGTACTATGACATTCGCATGCGTTACCATGAAAAAATGGTAAATTACTCATACAATAGTTGGACATTTCCTGCTCCATGTAAAAAATGCGGCAAACCTTATGAAAGGCCAGTTGCTGGGATCTATAAGCGAACCTTTGGCTGCGAAAACTGTACCGTTGGTCCTTACTATGCGTTTCCTGCAGAGCAAGAGGAAGTCACCGAGATGGTTTCACACCAAGAAGCCACAGCCTTGATTCCAGTTGAAGAAGAAAAAGATGTTGTAGAGGATATTGTCCAAGAAGTCGTTCAGGATATTGAACAAACCCCAGTAGAAGAAGAGCATGAAGAGGAAGAGGTTGAGGAAACAGACTTCCCATTGAATCTCAGCCTCGCTCCTGAGCCAGAGCCGGAGCCAGAACCGGAACCTGAGATGGTGCAAGAGTATCACTTTAGCCTCAATTCAATTGAAGAGCCAGACACTCAGGTGATCAAGGAACCGATTAAGGTCAAAAAGCATATGGTCAGCGTGGAAAAGCAAGAAGCACTTGCACGCTGGTACGTGATGCTTATTGATAAAAGCTTCAGCATGACTATTAGTGACCAAAATGGAGGAACTCGGGGTGACCGCTGGGGTAGTGCTGAGCAGATGGTGACAGACCTACTCGATACCATCTTTGAGTTTGCAATCGACAAAAAGCTCCCAACTTATTTATTTGGTTCTAACGCTGAATCAGTGGGTGAGCTGACGAATAAAATGGAAGTCCTGCAGCTATTCCATGATCATACTCCTGAAGGATCGACCAATTTATCTGACACCTTAGACCTGGCTCTTGCAGAGAACTTCGAGAAAACCAAGGAAAAATTCGATGAATTCCCTGGTATGACCGTCATTGTTATCACCGATGGCCAACCTGACTCAGAGGTAAATGTTAAAAATGTCCTGTTAAAATATGCAGATCCTGTAAACGACTATATCGAAAAAAATGAGGATTTAGCCATTTCTTTTATCCAAATAGGCGATGACCAAGGAGCAAAAGCATTTCTTGATGAGATGGATAAAGGCTTTGAATTCAACGGCGACATTGTTAACATTTGTGATACTAAGACCATCGATGAGGTTAATATTCTAGGTGTATATCGCATCCTCCACGACGCAATCTTTGATTGAGAAGCAAGGTGGGTCACTAGGTAACTCCAAATAAATATTCTACCCACTATTCATGTGTGATCAGAACGCTATATTTTGGTAGAAACGGATGCC
>JABSRF010000652.1 GCA_013215275.1 Oligoflexales bacterium
TTGGACTTGAATTTAGGTGTATGTTTTTTTCTTAGAACCATGCCTTTTTCTCCTTATGTAAATTCAGCATGTTACATCTAGGAGTTTTACTTATCAAATGGTCCTAAAAACGGGGTCCACTATACGTCTAGTGCTTAAGAGGAAGCATTCAATAAAAATTCATGTAACATAAACTTACACATGTACTAATTTAGCTTCACAGGGTTTCTTAAAAGTCGACACAAGCATCAAATCCCCGCCCTGAATTCAGTGGATTTTTGGCCAGAACTTGAGTAGACTCCTGCAAATTAATGGTACTTTAATTTAGGAAGATATATGAAGATTGCCAAAAATACTGTCGTTACTATGGATTATACTCTAACTGATGAAGAGGGAGAGATTCTTGATTCATCAAATGGCGGCGAGCCACTTGTGTTTCTATCCGGTCACGGCAATATTATTGCTGGTTTAGAAGCAGTGTTACAAGGCCAAGCAAAAGGTGACAAACTAGATGTCACAGTTAAGCCAGAAGATGCCTATGGCGAATACAGCTCAGAGCTAGTGGCTAAAGTCCCTAAGGCTCATATTCAGGCAGATGGTGAGATTGCCGCAGGTGCCCATTTTCAGGTTGATACCCCTGAAGGACCAATGATTTACACTGTGACCCATGTAGATGGCGATGATGTGACCCTTGATGGCAATCACCCCCTAGCTGGTGAAACATTGAACTTCAAGGTTGAAGTAGTCGATGTCAGAGAAGCTTCCGAAGAAGAAGTCACCGCTGGCCACATCCAAAGTCCAGAATCTGCACACTAAAAAATAAAAATCTAGCTCAAACGCCCTTATTCGTGTAAGAATTTTTGCTCAATGCAGAAAATTTCTTTCACGATTGGGTGGCTAAATGAATCAAACCTATACAAGTTACCTGAAGTTAGAGCAAATTCTTAGTGCTCAAAACCCTTTATCAGAAGGAGAGCACGATGAGATGCTTTTTATCATCATTCATCAAACCTTCGAATTATGGTTTAAACAAATCCTACATGAGACAAAACGCCTTAACGAGGCTCTTGCACACAACGAAATAGCAGCCTTCCAATCTTGCCTCAAAAGAATATTGACCGTGATGAAAACCCTCGTTCAGCAGATCGATATTATCGAAACCATGACTCCATTATCCTTTGCAAGCTTCAGAGATCGACTTGAAAGCTCCAGTGGTTTTCAATCCTATCAGTTTAGACTACTAGAGTTTTATCTTGGTTTTAAAGATCCCAAAAAGCTGGAAAACTATCCTGAGTCTAGCAATGAGCGTCTTGAGCTTGAATCTATGCTAAGGCAGCCAACACTATTTGACCATTTTCTGAGGTTTTTACATGATCACCATCGAATAGCCATCCCATCAACTGTATTAAAACGTGATTTCACAGAAATATACTCAGGTCATGATGAAGTGGAAAATGCTATTTTGCAGCTTTATAAGGAAGATCCCATCATAGGTGACCTCTGTGAACGCCTCATTGATTGGGATGAAGGAATACAAGAGTGGCGCTATCGGCATGTGAAAATGGTTGAACGCACGATAGGATTTAAAAAGGGCACTGGAGGATCGTTAGGTGTTACTTACCTCCAAAAAAGCCTTTTTAAACCAGCATTCCCAGATTTGTGGAATGTTCGTAATCGCTTTTAATTACCTTAAACTTGAATTCAATAAGAAAATGCAAAATTAATCTTGCCGTCCAAAATTCAAAGAAAAATTGTACTTGAAAAAAA
>JABSRF010000653.1 GCA_013215275.1 Oligoflexales bacterium
AGTAAGTAAAGAGCTATATGAAGTCAAAAGCCTTTAAATAAAGGTATTTTATATTTCGCTACAGCGACTAGTTAAGGGACTTGGGTCGCTTAGCGAATGGATCTCCTTCATCATGGGAAAGAAAAACACTTTCCTAGATGATAGCTAACTGGCAGCTTTTTCTTGTTTTTTCCAAGCGATGGTGCGCTTGAATATTTCGATCATACGATCAGCAGAGCTTTCAATATAGTATTTTTTTGCGCTCTCCCCATAAGCTACACCGGCTTTTTTCAGTTCATCCCTATTTTCATATAAATAGTCAATTTTCTGAGAAAGCTGATTGCTACTGCCACTCGTAAAAAGAAATTGCTCATCGATTGCAAATTGTTGTGACGCGCTAGTCACGGCATAAGAGATTAATGCTGGGCAACCACTTCCAATGGCTTCTAGAACACTCATGCCTTCTAATTCAACTTCTGAAGCATGGATATAAAGATCAGCTGTGTTATAAAGGCGAATCAATCGATCTTCTTCCACAAAACCTACATCAGGCTCAATCGGCAGTTTTTTACCCATTTCAATCAAATCATCTTTAAGAACACCATTTCCAGTGACGACGAGCTTAATATGGTCCCGGTACTTAGATTTATTGATGGCATCAATGATGACATCATGACGCTTTTCCTTGGCAAGACGACCTACCGTTAAGATCACGAACTGGTCTTGATACTCTGGAAATGGCTCACTTTCCCGAGGTCTAAACTCAGGGGCCAGTCCGTTTGAAATGACCACGGTATTACCCTTGAAATGTTTGTTAGACAGCAGTAATTCTTCAGCAAAATTACTTGGACAGATGGTGATATCAGCAAGGTTATAAAACCTATTGATAAACATCTTGTAGATCATATTTGAAGCTGACTCTGATTGAACCCCCACATTCATCAGAAGGTTTTCTGGCTGCAAGTGAAAACCGACCACAACAGGCTTACCCATCTTTTTAGCAACCTTGATAGCCTTCATACCAAGATAGAAGGGAAAATGAATATAAACTAGGTCAACATCTTTAAATATTTTTTTCAATTTCTTCGAACTCGGAATACCAAATTTCATTCCGTTCTTTTTCATTTTTTCCTTTGCGAAGGGAAAATAAAATCCTGGAACTTTCTGATTCCCTTCACCCTCAATTTTTTCAGTAGAAACAATGGTGAGATCATGCTTTTGTTTAAAGATATTCATAAACCGATTTGCTGACACAACTCCACCAGATTTTTGTTCCTGGTAGGCATCAATCACATACGCAATTTTTAGTTTTTTTTCTTCCTCGGCCTTCACTAAGCTATTCCAACTAACCAAGCAGAAAACCGCAAGAAATGACAACTTTCTTAGCATCTTACCCCCACTTTTCTTTGTAATTTGACATCAAACGAAAATGAACTTTGATTACTTTACTTTTTACTTTTTAAAAATTTTAATAGCAAATTAAAAATAATATAGACGCAATGAAAATAACAATTAGTTTATAAAAAGCAAGTTAATTTGATAATAATAAAAAATAAAAATAATCGTAATTATGTTGACTGTCATGAATTATTGTTAATTTGTTTTGCTGATAGTATATATGGCAATCTTAGCAAAATAAGTAAAACATCAAATCCAAGAACCTCTAGCAAAGCATTAATGAGTTTTCAGACTTGAATTCAATAAGAAAATGCAAAATTAATCTTGCCGTCCAAAATTCAAAGAAAAATTGTACTTGAAAAAAAT
>JABSRF010000654.1 GCA_013215275.1 Oligoflexales bacterium
GATAATTGCTAAACCTATGAGTATCGTGGAGTTAATGACCGTTAGAGTGCGTCAATAGATCGAGACCAGTGCCCACACATGAATAGTGGGTAGAATATTTATTTGGAGTTACCTTATTAGAAAATAAAATGAGCGCAGACGATAATAATTGGAAGGCTAATAAAAGTTCTTTGTAGGTAGATCAAAACTAAATCTTTAAAATTAACTGGGATTTTTGACCCAATGAGCAAGCTGCCCACTTCAGACATGTAAATGAGCTGAGACACTGATAAACATGCAACCACAAAACGAGTGAACTCATATGGGCTTTTGCTGATCATAACAGCAGGTAGGAACATATCGGCAAAGCCCAAAAGGATCGTAGCTGCTGCAGCCTGTGCATCTGGTACACCAAGAAATTCTAGGACGGGAACAAACGGTGTGCCTAAAATGTCAAATAGGCTTGTATATTCGGCAAGGATAAGAGCACAGGTACCAAAGCACAAAACAGTGGGTAAAACTCCAAGCCACATATCCAATACATTATGAACCCCCTCTAAGGTTAGGCGTCCAATTCCTTGGTTTTTACTGGCCTTGGCTGTAGCTTGCTTTAGGGCTTCTGCAAATTTTCCTTGGCTGGTGTTTACTTGATCTGGGATGCCATTAACGCCTTCGAAATACTCATCCTTTATCTTATTTAAGGGGTAAATTCTGGGGCTAATAAAAGCAGCAGCAATACCTGCAAGAAAAATCGTAAAGTAGAATTGAGGAAATAAGCTTTGTAGCTGAACCTGGCTTAGGATAACGGTCGCGAAGGTGATCGATACCAATGAAAATGTGGTCCCAATGACAGCGGCTTCCCTTTTTGTGTAAAGCCCTTCTGTATATTGCTTGTTTGTAAGCAGAACCCCAATGGTTCCATCCCCAACCCAAGACGCTAGGCAGTCAATGGATGATCTCCCGGGAAGGGTAAACAACGGACGCATGACGGAAGATAGCATGACGCCGAAAAACTCTATTAAGCCAAAATTTAATAATAGTGGCAATAGTAAGCCGGCAACCAAAAAAACACACACAAGAACAGGGAGTAAGTCAAAGAGTAAAAAGCCCCCTGTTTTGTCAGAGTAAATCAACTCAGGCCCTATTTGTCCTATGAAGGAAACTGTGAAGCATGCTGAAAGAAGCCTAACCATGGTCCATTTAAACCCAACATCTAGTAAGGATTTTAAAAACATATTTTTTTGGACCCATTTAGGCTTAAAGCCAAAAACGAAACAGCTAAGAGCTGCACTGACCACGATGAAAAATCCAGCAATTATTGGTAAATACTCCTTTAGGCTATTCTCTATTATCTTAGCTAAAACTGCTACAGGGATGGATATGTTGCCTTCATGCTTAATAGGCAGCATGAATATGACAAGGCCGATTAGAGATGGCAGTAAAAACAGAGTGAAGCGACTATTCGTTATCTTGTTTTGAAAGGGCTTTACTTTCTTCTGGCTCTCGTTTGAAATTTCTATTGTAGACCCCAAAATGTTTCTCCTTTGAACAGTGCTTACCTGGGAGTCCACTAATTACTGCTTGTCTTGTCATTTGGCCAATTAATAAGTTAGATGGGTTTATGAAAAATATTAATACCAGTCTGTTTTGAAGGTAATCGTCTATAAATACATATCTATCTAAACCCTAATCAAGTGACCTTTATAATGGCATAATTTTCAAGATTTTCACTGGATACATGAGCAAATTCACCATA
>JABSRF010000655.1 GCA_013215275.1 Oligoflexales bacterium
TGCGCAATCACAGGCCAGAACTGTACTAAAATTAACCATCAATGGGTAGGACATTTATTTGGAGTTACCTTACCTCACCACTCCTAGTTCAACCAATAGGTTGCTGTGTCTATACAAGTAGGAGTGTATCCAGTAAAACTGAGCAAAACCAGTCGCTCCCTCTGTGGACCCGTGATTAAAAAAGCGGTATAGCTCAAGATAATCCTTATACATCTTCACAATATTTTTAAAAAAGTCTCTTTGATTTTCGTAAGCTAACATATCTACCTCATGACTTGCTTGAAACGATATTAAACCCTCGGGGTGTTGGGTTAAAAACATTAGCTATTTCTGGGTTTTTAGCTTTGAGCAATGAAGCTAAGTTTCGATTATAGGCGGAAATTTACTGTTATTTGACATAGTTCATTAATTTGATAAGCTACTCCGGTTTAAATGCCTGCTTGCTTTGAAGGTGCTTAGGGTTTTTGAGGGAAGGGTTACAAGTCCTGACGAACCTTTTATTGACTAAAAGTCAATAGCTGGAAGGAAAACGAAATGTCGAAAAAAACTATAGTTACAGGAATCGCTCTTTTCTCGATGTTCTTTGGTGGAGGTAATCTGATCTACCCTCTTTCAACGGGAATGCAGGGAGGAGAAAACCTTTTTTTGGCATTTGTTGGCTTTATACTTTCGGGGGTCCTTTTACCTTTCATAGGTGTACTCACGGTGATCCTTTATCAAGGAAAAGCTTCAGAGGTTTTTAGCATTCTTGGTCCAGTCTTACGGCGCTTATTCCCTCTAATCCTCCTCGCGTTTTGGATCCCGCTTGGTTCAGCTCCACGTTGTATTAGCTTGGTTCATACGTCATTTACCCAATATGGATTCGATATTTCACATTTGTTTTTCGTTGCAATTTACTCGCTTACCACCTTTGTTGCATGCCTGAATAAGTCCCGAATCATCGACTTGCTGGGCTATGTTATGACTCCAGTCATAATCGTTTCTATTTTTGCGGTTGTTTTAAAGAGCCTCAGCCTGGACAGCGAATCCGTGAATGCAACATTACAAGGAGCGTCATTATTTTTTGAGGCGCTAGACTCAGGCCTGAAAACTCAAGACTTTATAGCTGCATTTTTCTTTTCTTCGATTATTTGCGACCTAGTCAGATCTGAAAAGCATAAGTCAGCACAGAAACGCTTTGTTTTTAACTCCTGCCTGATTGGAGTGAGCCTTCTTTCAGTCGTGTATCTAGCGATGATCTTCTGTGGCAGTATTAATGCAAGCTTGCTAGCTGGATTGCGAGGAGACCAACTTCTTTTTGCACTTCTTACTCGCATGGGGGGAGATTTTATCGCGTCATGCTCTTTAATTGTCATTACTTTTGGCTGTTTGTCGACGTCCATCGCTCTCACGGCGGTTTTTGCAAATTATTTATTTGAAGCAAGCTCAGGTAGGGTTTCTTTTAAGGCAGGGGCAGCGTTTACAAGCATAGTGAGTATGATCCCTGCTCTTTTTGGTTTTGAGTTAATCTCAGCGATTATCTCTCCTTCAATGGAAATTCTATATCCGCTTCTATTGCTAGTTTCTTTCGCTGCTATTGTGAAAAAACTCATGCCCAAATCTAAGGTTTATCTAGGACAAACGGTTAGAAACTAGACGAAAGTCCAGATTTTTTAGCATAAGGTAACTCCAAATAAATGTCCTACCCATTGATGGTTAATTTTAGTACAGTTCTGGCCTGTGATTGCGCACTCT
>JABSRF010000656.1 GCA_013215275.1 Oligoflexales bacterium
TTTTTTCAAGTACAATTTTTCTTTGAATTTTGGACGGCAAGATTAATTTTGCATTTTCTTATTGAATTCAAGAAATTTTTAGTTGTTGCTTATGAATGCTGCAATTTTGTCAACAACAGCACACATGTTTTGATCGAGGTTTAGACCTGATTTTTTTCTAGGTTTGAAGCTATGATCACCGTCACTTATCCATTCTAACTCAAATTTTTTGCTAAGGGAATACTCCCCCACCTCCTCTGGTTTTCCGAAGGGATCCCGTTCTCCTTGGCATATAAGCGTGGGTGTTTTGAGGGATTCGAGGTGAGTGATGCGATCACCCGGCAGCTTACCCGGTGCATGAAAAGGGAAGCCCAAGCAGATCAGCCCTGAAACGCCTGCTTGGTCAGCCACTAAGCTTGCCATCCTGGCCCCTAAAGATTTATCACCTATGAACAAAGGACGTTCCTTATGGCTGCTTATCACTTCAAGCCAATGTTGTTTCAGAATTTTGGCTGTGTTTGGTGGGCGTTTAGTATCTGTTAGCCGCCTTTCCTGCATATAGGGGAATTCAAAGCGTATTACCCGAATCTGTTTCTCAGCAAATTTATTGGCGAGGTGATTGAGCCAATCGGAATCCATTGGAGCTCCTGCGCCGTGTGCCAATAGCAAATTTGCTGAACCGTCTGGACCTGTTATCAAGTATGGTGTTTCAGGCAAAGTGTTACTTCCTTAAGTGCTTAAAAACGAGCACTTATGGTAGCCTATAAATCACACAACTTCCATACCAGATAAAACCGAGATGGATCCGGTCCACCGACATCCGCAAAACCTTTTATGGACAGACTCAAAGTAGGATTTACACTTGATACAGCGTCTTACTCTAGTCTTCAACAATGGTAAACCGAGGTTTTTTCTTCCTTGGTTTTGTTCATCCAAGAGATTTTGTTCCATCTTAGAGAGTTTTTTAACGTGCATGGCTAATCCTTTCATAGTTCAACTACCGAGGTACTACGGAAGGAGAGCATAAGTGGTTGGTTGTTCAACAAGAAATTAAGCAGCTTTTCCCTCATCGATTGGATGTATGGAGAAAAGGGCTCAGAAGGTTTCACTTTGTGTTACGGTGAGTCTCATAAATTAGCTTCATATGGAACGCGGAAATGCAACAGGAAGGCTCCATGATGGAGTCGCCAGAGGTTCTGGCTTTTCGTTTTGCTCATCTCAAAGACTCCCCCACCGATTTTTTGGGGAATGTAGTAGGCGCTCGTCCATGCGATGCTGGTTAAGAAAGATGGAGAAAATTTAATCTCAAGAGCTAAGCGTAGGTCGAGTCCAGGCCTTACAAAGTGAGTCACCTGATCGAGGTAAACCTGTGCATCTGGCTCCTCTCTTTATTCATCTAAAATCTTATAGTTCCCTAAATTTAGATAAAGGTAAGAAAACACCAGACCGGTTCCTAAACTTAGCTTAGTATTTCCCATTTTTATCGGGATTCCAAGCCCAAGAGGCCTCCAAGTTGCCCCGTATAGCTCCAGGCCTTTATCTTCTTTTCTTGGGGATATGATCACTGAATCCTGCACCAAGATAAAGCCTACTCTGACCTCATCCACTTTGCTCACTGCATCCTGATACTTTTTTGGGATTTTATTTTTATTTTTTTCGATGCTCTCCTTATGGCACTGGTCTCGATCTATTGACGCACTCTAACGGTCATTAACTCCACGATACTCATAGGTTTAGCAATTATCCCT
>JABSRF010000657.1 GCA_013215275.1 Oligoflexales bacterium
GAAAAAATCCAGCCAAAACGTGCTAAAGCGAATATTTGGGGGATTGGCGATTACATTTCGCTACAGCGACTAACTAATCGCTTTATGGAAGCAATTTCGATTCCAAAAATAATAGGCTGTGATTACAGATAAGTAGAGCTTTCTGAAGTGGGGGGAAGTATTAAATAGTGTCTAATTTATCAACAGTTATATGAAGAAAAGAACTTGTCGCTACTACTTCAGTTAGAGGTATTTGTTTATTATCTCAAGGTGTGTTTGCGAGAGATATCGGCTTGCACCATCGTCAATTGCCTCAAGACTAGAGAGCAAAGATAAAGCTGTGACATCAGACATTCCCTCCAAAATTCCCTCAGCCACAGCTGTTTGCAGCAACTTTAATTGACGAGAATGGCGCATTGCAAGGCTAGCAATCTGATGGACCATAAAGGTGTAGTCAATTGCTGATTCCAAGACTTCATTTAGATTTTTTATTTCATGTGCAGTTGCAAACTGAAAGTGCCGCAGATCTTCAGCTACTTGCTTATCAATTTTTTCCTCATATAAAACCCAAAGCCGCAGGTCAACCAAATCCCATACTCTATCAATAACAAGAGGCTCAATATGAGCCTCTAACCGATCCCACAACGAGTTTGCGAGTCCAGCTCTTACCTGGGATCTGACTTGATGCTTAACTTGATCCATGACAACCGCCCTCTCTCCTGCATCCACTGAATGCCATAACTGTGCTTCCACATGATCCTCGACTTGATCTAGGACTCGCATTTCTAGTTGACTCCAAATCGATAGCTCAATTAGGATACCGGCTAAGCGGAGCTTGGGAGAATTATCAACGTGAATTGATTCGATGAGCTGATCTATCTGAATGATCTCGCGATAAAACTTTTGCAACTCAGTGCCCATAGTCGTAGGAAACTGGGGGATGGCCTTTAAGGCAAGTTCGAGGAAATCTTCCGGCGCACTCTTAAGGAGTAACTCCGGGTGTTTGATAGCAGATACACATTGTCTTGGAACGCGTTCATCCAAAAACTCTTTAACAAAAAAAGCTTCACCATAGCAGTTAATGACGGAAAACTGTGATTGACTTCTAATGGACTGCCCCTTACTGGACTGGCGTTCGTTGAGTGCGATTAATTCATCCGTACTTGTGACTTCTGTAAAAGACCTAACATACTGCAAAACATAGGTAGCAGCACCTTGAATCGTTGTCAGTGTATAGGCATACTCACCCCAGTTTCCTCCTGGAAGCCTAAGTCGACCGGCCTCAAGCTTCTCTACTGGCTTTGCAGAAAGTAATGAAGGTCTGCATCCCAAGAAAGAGCTATGAGGATGGTGACAAGAGGTAGATAAGTGCATCCGTCTATTCTTTTAATGTCCAAGACATCCCTTAACCTGCGAACCTCTTCATTAAAGTATATTAAAAATTGCTCAAGGTTTTGCTTGGATGCATAGTGTTTTTTAAAAGAAAACTGAACTGGATATTTTGAGTTAATGAAACTCACATAGTCATTTCTATGTGCCTCAAGGATTTCAGTGGGGATCCCACTATTATTACTTAGGTCCAAGTTAGCCACTAAGTTGTTTATAATCTGCTGCTTTCCCCTCGCCCCAAGGTCTTCATCTTCAAAATTTGCAAACAAGTCTGTTAGCTCTTTCTGAAGTGGACCCCACTGTCCAGACCAAAAATAGCTTTGTATAAGTAAAACTAAAACTTGTTATTGAATGCTATA
>JABSRF010000658.1 GCA_013215275.1 Oligoflexales bacterium
ATCCGTTTCTACCAAAATATAGCGTTCTGATCACACATGAATAGTGGGTAGAATATTTATTTGGAGTTACCTTAGGTAAGTCCTCCTCCAAAGATCCCTCTAAAGGCTGAGTGCTTAATCTCGTGAACCTCCTTGCCATTTTCATTCCTGCACTGATAAGTTAAGCGGCGATCAAGGTATCGATGTGCTTGGCAGTGAGCTGCTTCGCCTAAAATAGCTACTTGGAATGAGTGCCTTGATCATGTGTGCGCTAGAGCAGTCAACGAAGTTATGACAGTAAAAGCTAGTTTTCTCGGTAGGAACTAAGCTTGGGGTTTTTGCTAATGGTACCTAGGAATAAGTATATTGAGCGTTACATTGAGCCAGAGGTTAAGTTTGGCAAATGGCTTGTAGAGTCAGTAGGTGAGAAAGGTGCCTTCGACCGCATTTTGGTTGTTCCCATTTGTTCTGAAAAAGAATCATTTCCGACGATGGTTGAATCTGTATCAAAAGCCGCTTCAAGGCACTCCTTACAGGTGCTCGTGGTTTTGGTAGTAAATCATAGAAAAGAAGCACCACACTGGATGCAGTCAAACAATCATGAATTTCTCCTTGAGTGGAATAGAAAGCTTCAAGGAGTTCAGGTCCACGACACCGAAGAGGCATTTTTTGGCTTCTATAAATCCTTACGAATTCTGGTTGTCGATCGTGCAACATCAGGTAGGGAGTTTCCCCCCAAACAAGGAGTGGGCTTAGCAAGGAAGATAGGCTGTGATATTGCTTATTATTTATGGGAAGCAAAAAAATCCATAGCTCCGTTCGCGTTTACGAGTGATGGCGACGCCACCTTGCCGCTGGATTATTTTATGGGCTTTAATTGGAGGGAACTAGAGCATCTCAAAGTCAGTGCTGTGACCTTTCCTTTTGAGCATGTAGAGCTTAGCTCGATGAGTCAAGATGAAGTAAGAGCAATGCATGCTTACGATTACTATTTACGCTATTACCAGGCAGGTTTAAAAGTATCAGGGTCTCCATATGCTTATCAAAACATTGGGTCGACCATTTCTTTCTCCTTACCCTTTTATGGAAAAGTGAGAGGGTTTCCTAAAAAAGAAGCTGGAGAAGACTTTTACTTTTTAAACAAACTGAGAAAACTGGGACCCATCGTGGAAAAAAAAGGCGAGCCAATAAAACTTCAAGGCAGACCCTCAACACGTGTCCCTTTTGGAACAGGGAAATCCATCATCAACATTGCAAGTGAGCTATCAAAAGGAGGAGACTACCATGTTTATCATCCTTATGTCTTTGAGGTTCTTAAGGTGCTCATTGAGCAAACGGACCTTTATTGCCTTCATTTAAATTATCAGGAATTCTTAAAAGGATGTCATGTGGCGTTAGAAAAGAAAAAACTAGCTTGCTGTGATTTTCAATATTTTAAGATCGAACATCTGGAACAGATTATATCAGATATGGGTCTCAAGGATTTTTTACTGAATAAATTTGATGCTCATCAAAACTTCGTGCAAAAGAAGTATCAATTTATGGTTTGGTTTGACTCGTTTAAGACATTAAAATTCGTGCACGAACTTCGCTACCACTTCTTTCCCTCTGTGCCTATAAATGCAGCTGTAGAACTGTATAGCCCTAATCTCTTAGGTTGATCTTAATCCCTAATCAAGTGACCTTTATAATGGCATAATTTTCAAGATTTTCACTGGATACATGAGCAAATTCACCATA
>JABSRF010000659.1 GCA_013215275.1 Oligoflexales bacterium
TTATGGTTTCGACTATCAATAGATTCAGATACTAGATGAGTTTAGTATGGTGCTACTTTGTGGAAACTTCTGTTAAGCCTGGATGGTCTTACTCGTATAGATTCGCCACTCCGTAGAAAAAGACAATCTGACAGAAAAAAGTCGCAGCTCCGACCAACAGTGCCTTAGGAGCACAGTTGATCAATGTAGCGATTCTAATCCGAGTCCCAATAGCGCTCATCGAAATCACCAACAACACATTTGAGGCTTTTTTAGCCAAGCTGACAAACTCTGGGGAGCAGTATCCTGAGTTCAAAATCAGAGTGCATAGCATAAACCCATAAAGGTAAGTGGGTAGTAACCCTAAAAGTGAGCCAGTGTTTTTACTTTTGCTGCTGCCTGTAGAAAAGTAGGCAAGCACCAACAAAGCTGGGATTAAAAGACAGATGCGCCCCATTTTAATAGCTAGGCTTAGCTCTCCTACCTCTGAATTGATGGCATAACCAGCAGCAACAACATGGCCTACAGCCTGTAAGGTACCGCCAACAAATAGACTTGCAGTTTGCTCAGTAAAGCTGCCAGCTTTGACCAAGGCTGGCAAAATAAAAATCCCCAGGGTTCCCAGTAAGTTGACTATGCTGACTGAAATGCCCACCTCATCATTATCCTTGGTCACGAGGGGAGCTGACGCAACCACGGCTGCTGAACCACAGATTGCATTCCCAACCCCAAGGAGTAAGCCTAGGGATGGACTGAGCCTGAAAGCTTTGCTGATTAAATAGCTCGTCCCGATTGTTAAAACCACTGCAGATATAATGATCAAAAATGCTATATTGCCCAAACTCTTAATCTGAGCCCACTCTAGGCCAAACCCCATCAGAACGATCGAATAAGAAAGCAGTTTTTTCTCTGCAAAGCTGACCCCCGCTTCCAGGTTGGCGGTCACTGGCTGAATATTCCCCCAAAGCATACCGAGCAAGATTGCTATGCTAACTCCTCCCATCGTGGGCACCCAGTTGGCTAACAGTTCGGCACCTAGGGCTATACCAGTGCACAGGATTAAGCCTGGGCCTATTCTGGTGAGCATGCTGAATGAATCGCTTGGAATATACATTTATTTACCCCTGCTTAAATACTAGAGCCTAGATTGGCAAGCCTGAATTGATGTTCTCGATTAGAAAACAAAAAAACGAAAGCTCACTACCTTACCGTCATTTTGGCTTCTAGACAATATAAGCTGTGTTTTTTATAATTTTTTTTAGTAATAATGTAATCTAAAGTAATTTTTAGCAGCATTTTAAGGCCACGCAAGTGTGCGTTATTTAGGCATAGGAGGCATTATCATGGCATCGAGAATGATGCTAGGCATCTTAACTGTACTTTGCTTTATAAATTTGATCATGCTGCTCTCTCAAACAACTGAGTTAAATGAAAAAAATTTAAAACTTCAGGCGCTGATTGAGATAAACCAAAACTCAATTAAAAACCAAGAAGATAGTATTGAGCAAATTAGAAGAATCTTAGATGAAACCAGAAAATCAAAATCTAATTTTTAAAATTTATCTCGTTGGAAACAATTAAACTGGTAGCGTAAACTAATTCGTGTCCATAACATCGGCGGGATGATATATCTGCCGAAAGGATAATGGATATGAGGTTAGCCTGAAGTGGACCCCACTGTCCAGACCAAAAATAGCTTTGTATAAGTAAAACTAAAACATGTTATTGAATGCTATAA
>JABSRF010000066.1 GCA_013215275.1 Oligoflexales bacterium
AGGAGGTTTTGCTCATGATTTAGACGCACCAATGCACTCCTGCCCACGTCTTGCGCAATTTTACGCGCATATCGTGGGACGAAAAAAGTGTGCCCTTAGCTTTTTCGGATTTGGGTTTTAGAAAAGAAGCATGAATAAGATAAGGAAGTGGCGAAGGCGGCAGGACTCGAACCTGCGACCGCCAGATTAGAAATCTGGTGCTCTATCCAGCTGAGCTACGCCCCCACTGGAACGAAGGTCCTCTATCTAGTAACCTTGCTGTTTTAGCTTGGTTATAGGTAGCTAATTTCGTTACAGGAAGTTTTAGTACTGCACCTGATAAAAAAATGCAAGATACATTTTGCGAATATGATCGGCGATGTTTTTGTTGCAAGAATCATTTTTCAGCATCTTAGATCAAAAGCTCAGCCCTAACGGGAATTTAGAGCCTCTCCCAGTAAGCCTGCATTTGAGAATCAGTTTTCACCAAAGCCTTTCCTTTTGATAGGTTCTTGTCTCCACCAATGCTCTTTAAGGCAAATAAGATCCTTTTTTTCACAAACAGGGGTTTTCCATTGCGGTTATTTGCCTTTAGTTGATAGGCTTTTTCCAATAAATCACCAATGCTTGAGTTCCCTGTCCCTGAGTATAATCGCCCCCAAATCTGGGCAGCCTTGGCTCTAATCACCAGAGCTTTGTCAAAGAGTGCAGACTGGAGAATCTGCAGACACCACTTCTTAGGTGTCTGCCCACAGACCTGCAACCAGCCACTACGCCAAGTCCATGACCAGTCCCCTAAGGACTTACCCTGCCTCTGGTGATACTGCCACAGTTTCCTCTTCCATGGGGTTGTGCTCTGCATGAAAAAGGTCCAGTCCTCCTTAGTGGCAGCCTTGCTGATATCAAAGGTAGGCTGCTGCCAACGATTCATTAATTTCTTGTAATGATTGCTGTTTTTTGCAAATACCGATGGCCCACTAAGGTGCAACATGACGAGACCCATTAGCATGATTTCCTTGACCATAGTTTATAACCCCCTGAATATAAATAAAAAATAAATAGTTTTTGTCATATAACTAAAGGGACCCACGACTTTAGCCGATTGCGGGTATAGTGCCCATAATTAAGGGCATATGTTGAAGGTTTGCCTTTTTTTCAAATAAAGCCAAGCTTACCAACACGAAGAATACGGCTTGAGGGAGTCTTTCATGAGCGAGCAAGTTTGGTATATTTATCAACAATCTCAGCAGCTCGGTCCATTTGACCACTCCAAGATCATGCAAATGCTTAGCACTAATATGATCTCCCAAGATGCGTACCTGTTCAAGGTAGGCTGGAAAGATTGGCTACCTCTAGAAGAGTGCCATGGGGAATTGGGAACACAACCAGATGGGAGTTCGGGCTCTGTCGTAAGAGAAGAGCGTGCACCTAGGGCTACCATCAAAGGTCGGATCATCGTCCACAATAATGGCCAACTGGTGATTGGTGCGGGAGTTAACATCTCCTCGTCAGGAATGTTTGTGGAAACACCTGATCCAATCTTTAAGGTAGGGGAAACCTTAAAGTTGACCTGTAGGATTGATGGCTTCTTGAAAGCATTTAATGCGAGTGCACAGGTGATGCGCTTCAATCAAGATCGGAAGTTTCCAATTGGGTACGGACTTAAGTTTGTCGCTTTAGATAAAAAAGTCCAATCAGAAATCCAAGGGTTAATAGATCAGTCAAATCAAATTTTGCAAGAGAACGCGCTGGCAAAATAACCGGAATATAGTAGTTGGGGCTACATTTATCTAGAAACAAAGTCGCTGGAGGTAAGGTACTGTGGAGATAGGGTCAGAACACAAATATTGGAAAGATGTGAAAACGGTGGAAGATGCGCTGCTTCTTGTAGAAGCCGGAGTTATCATAAAATGGAAAGAAATGCGAACCCTTAAACGATCCCTTTCGGAAGAAGATCAGGGAACCGTGTTAAGGCACTTTGCTAAACGCTTATGCGAACGATCTAACGACCGTTTAGCCTGCGAAATAATCGTTGAAAGCTTATTGATTTGGATAGCAAATGCCATCAATGAGCCGCTCATAGCTGCCTTCTTAGATCAGCTATTTGAAGAAGAAAATCACGACTTAGCTTGTCGTGCATTAGTAGAAATTGCTCTTACTAGTGAGGTTGCAGAAAACTCTCACGACGAAGAAATTTACTCGATGGCTGTTGCTCTTATCTGCGAACTAGGCATCGCGATTAGAGAGTACGACAATCGGTATCCGAAGCAGTTTACGAACGCTAAGGAAGTTCTCGACCATATGACAACTTACTTGCTTTCAGTGAGCAATAACAACAATACCTGCATAAGGCTAAGCCTTCTTCATTACTTCGGGTATATTTGCTCACATAAGCCGGACAAGACTTCGTTCAATCGTATTATGAACCGTTTTGGACATACTGTTTTGGACCATTTATTTTCACACTTATTTAATAAGAAAAGTGAAGCGATCTCTCTGCAGTTTCTGCTCGAGAACCTCCCATTTACTCTCGAAGCAGATAGTAATTGTCAAAGAATCCTCCACGAAACTTTCAAATACTACATGCTTAAAAAGCCTGAGCGCTTCGCACTTTTTATCCAGACATTTACCGATCATTTAATCCAAGTTGAAAATCATGACCACTCTAAGAAAGTCATGATGCAGCATATCGGAGCCTTGTTTAAGGTCGTGTCTGAGGTAAATCACAAGACACTTGCACGTGAGCTGCTTATCGCGATCCAGAAATTTGAGTCGTGCCAGTTCAAAGACGAACTCATAGAGCATATTCTGGGTGATCGTACCATTAGACCAATGTTTAGGGATTTGCTAAGCCAGCTTAAAGACTCTGGTGGATCAAACCAATTTGCTGAGTCAGTTGCTCAGTTTAGATCTCCGAAACGAGGAAGAAAGCCTTCGTTTTCAAGGGCAAATAATATTGGAACTATGGGTCAGGTAACCTTTCTCGGTGGCCTCGAAATTGCCAAAGCTTCATAGCGCAATACTAATTTAATTATCCCAATCATTATTGTTCATCCACTACTGGATCAGGTTCTTTGACCTGATCCAAAGATGGATCACTGATTTGTCCAGGCTTAGCTGTGATTTTTGAAAGCTCCGATGTCGGGAAGTCAAAGGTCGTTTTGTTACCCACCACCTCACGGACCAACCATTTTCCCTTTTCCTTGATCACAGCAACGGTATTTTCCGTGGTAACTTCGGGAGCATCCTTGATATCATTGCTCCCCTCTGGGATATCTCGGTAGGTGAGCTGAAAGGTGATTTCTGTTTCCCTTGGAGTCCGATCCCGTCTTTCGAGCAAGGAGAACCTCGTAATCTTATACTTACGCTCAACATATGCTGTCATAAAAGTCTCATCCGTTGCTCCCGCAAGAGCGGCTTCTAGGTTACCAGTGGTAAATTCCATAAGCTCTTCTTTTTCGGATACATCAGTAATATTCAATGCAAAGTCCAGGTAAGCCTCAACCACTTCTTCTGCGCTCATCTCCTCATGACTCTTGCTACACATGGTGCTACAAGCTGTCAGTAAAAAGCTTGCCAGATAGACTTTCCATGGAAGATTCCATTGTTTCATCTTGAGTCCTTTCTTTGCGACTTACCTAATTTTTGCCACTTTGTTTTTCTAGGAAGCCGCCTTGCCACATCTGCAGGCTTCCCAGTCCTGCGATTTCCATAATGATATGCTTTAAACCCATTCCATCGAGAGGGTTCTTTAGTCTTTATGATTTTTCTCTCGTCGACAGCCTGCAAATTGAGCCCCAGAGTTGGTGTGTTTTGATTGATATTGCGCAGAAACTGGGACTTAAAAAGGCGGATAAAAGATTTCACCTGGTAATCAGGCCCACCGCTTCGGATAATAAACTTACCCTTCCTAGTGCCTGGATCTAAACTCATTGATGCAAGCAGCAACGAGCCATCGATGATGACAAAGGTAGGCCATGTCTTAAACAAGTTCTTCTTAGTCAAGCCAACAGGAATCTGATGTGCTTGCAGCCAAGGGAATTGGCTTGAGAAGTGCTTAACCGAGTTAGACGCTAACAGCACTGCGACCTGAACCTGCCGGTATCGCGAGAGAAAAAGGGAATTCGTAATATCACCGTCATTGAGCCTTGAGGTTGCAATCCAAGCGGCTCCGCCTGCTCGCGATATCAATAAGGCAAGGTGCTGTGAGTACTCTTGGTAAGTATCAAAGGTGCGTTTGTAATTTTTAATAGGGAGGGGTTCGGCATTGATCCTGCACGTCAGAACGATCAATATTCCAATAGAAGCAAAAAGCTTCAGCATGAAGACAAGCCTAGTTTAAGGGTTTTTCACCTCTTACTTGACTTTCCTGACGATAAAGGCACCAAAGCCGTCCATCATATCCTTGTTACCAGAGTAGATAAGCATCACTAACTCTTTAGTCACAAAGCGTTTGTAGTAGTCGGGAAGCCGATTTAAAGGTGATATCACCTCTATTTTATCCCCAAACTCACTCTGGAGCCACTCCAGCTGCCCGACTGTTTCTTCAAGCTCAAAGGAACAAACCGAATATATCAGCTCTCCACCAGGCTTCAGAATCTTGAGAGCGTGGGTAAGAAGCTCTTTTTGTCTGTTTGCCATATTGCTAATGATACTGATTTTTTTATGCCACTTACCCTCAGGGTGACGTCTTAGGACGCCTAAACCGGAGCAAGGAGAATCAAGCAAAATCCTATCCACCTCAGCTTCAGGCTCAAACTCTTGAAAGCTACCATACACCCAGGTAACTTTTTCCTTGTGGCCTAGCCTTTCGAAGTTGTCCTGAGCTTTTTTGAGCTGAATCTCGTCTTGCTCAACTCCAATGAGGTTGATCTCTTCTTTACCCAGCTCATAGATATGACCTACCTTACCTCCTGGACCACAGCAGGCATCCACGACAGTTTCACCAGCTTGAGGAGCCACCATAAGGCCTACAAGTTGAGAAGCCTCATCTTGGACACTGTAATAGCCTTTTTGAAACAGGCTATCGGGAGAAAAGTTAGGCGATATTTTCAAATGGAGGCAAGACCTCAAAGACCGACGGTCCGAATGGTTCTTGTCTTGCTTTAAAAGCTGAGAGCGGAACTCTTGAGTCTCATCGGAAGAGACTTTAAGGCTATTGATTCTAATGGAATAAGGAGGCGTCTTGTTATTGTCAGCCAATAACTCCTTAATACGATCGAAATTAAACCGCCTACTCCAACGCTCAACAATCCACTTAGGATGCGCAAATTGTAAGGCAAGGTATTCCACTGGCCGCTTGTCTTTATCCGGCTTGGTAAAGTACTCAGAACGCCTTGCGATCGAGCGCAGAATCCCATTCACAAATTTTACGGCATGAGACTGCCCTTTTTTGCGAATATACTCCACGCTCTCATTGACGGCCGCGCGATCGGGTATGCGATCCATATAGAAGATCTGATAAGTCCCCAAGATGAGCGCAGCTCTGATTTCAGGACTCGATTTTTGCAAATCACGATTTGACGTGTTTTGCACGATCCAAAAAATCTTCGAGTACCAGCGCAAGCTTCCGTACAAGATTTCTTTGACCAAATTGCGGTCTATGCGCTTGAGAGGTTCGGTTTGTTTTGCAAAGTAGGCCTCGACCACTTCGTCGGGGTTTCTTTGGTGCTCCATGACCTCTACAAAAGCATCGTAGGCTATTTCTCTTGCTTGTGTCAGTTTTGTCGACAAAGGCGCTTCCTATATCAAAAAGTTCGGAACCATCAATATTTTCGCATAATCTCAGTGGGGATGCATCGCTCCAAAATTTAACTTAATTCATAGCAGTGAAATGTTTGGCATGTTTTGGCAGAAGGGGCAAGAATAAAAAAAAACCCGCTTAGCGCGGGTTTTTACAAACAGTTTATAAGCGGTTCGTTAAAGAACAGATCGCTTAGTCTTCTTTTTTGTCAGAAGCTGCTGCTTCTTGTGCAAGGTTGAATGCATCTGCAAAAGCAGTTTGCGGCTCAGTAACCGTGCTGAGGTACTCTTTCAATTGAGCGCCATCAAGACCTTGTAAGTGAGCTTTGCGAGAAAGAGAGAATCTTCTTTCTTCTGAGTCACTTGAAAGGACTAGGAATTCGATATCGTCACCTTCTTTGACTACGTCACCTGGCTTTTCAACTGGCTGAGAGTCAAGCTCACTTACGTGAATCATGCCTTCAACACCTTCAGCGATCTGTACGAATACGCCAAAGTCAGTAAGCTTAGTTACGACGCCTTTGCCTTTGCTTCCTGGAACAAAGTCACGAGCGGCAGCAACCCATGGATCTTCAGAAAGCTGCTTGATACCGAGTGAGAACTTCTCACCTTCAGTATTGATTTGAAGAATCTTCGCTTCGACTTCGTCACCTTTCTTGTAGATATCGCCTGGGTGCTTAATACGCTCAGTCCAGCTGATATCAGAAATGTGGATCAATCCGTCGATGCCTTCTTCGATTCCAACAAAGATACCGAAGTCAGTGATATTTCTGATTTTTCCTCGGATAATATCGCCAACGCTGTATTTCTCGTTAACAATTTCCCAAGGATTAGGCTCCATCTGCTTCATACCAAGGCTGATACGTCGCGCCTCAAGGTCGATTGCAAGAACAACCACATCAACTTCATCGCCGATTGATACGACTTTAGAAGGATGACGGATGCGCTTAGACCATGACATTTCGCTGATGTGAATCAAGCCTTCGATGCCATCTTCAAGCTCAACGAATGCACCGTAATCAGTTAGGCTGACAACAGTACCCTTGGTCTTGATGCCTTCAGTGTAGATCTTAGACGCTTTGTCCCAAGGATCTTCCTGAAGCTGCTTGTAACCAAGAGAAACACGTTGGCGACCTTCGTCGTAGTTAAGAACCTTAACTTCAACTTCTTGACCAACTTCAAATAGCTGGCTTGGGTGGTTGATACGGCCCCAAGACATATCAGTGATATGTAGAAGACCATCGATACCACCAAGATCAACGAATGCACCGTAATCAGTGATATTTTTAACGATACCTTTAAGAACCGCACCTTCTTTGAGGCTCTCAAGGGTCTCAGTGCGTAGTTTTTCACGATCTTGCTCAAGGAGAACCCTACGGCTAAGAACGATATTTCCACGCTTCTTGTTGAACTTGATAATTTTGAAGTTGAACTTGTTGTTGATCAACTTATCCAAGTTACGAACAGGCCTTAAGTCTACCTGTGAGCCAGGTAGGAAGGCTTTTACGCCGATATCGACAGATAGACCACCCTTAACGCGGGCCATGATCATACCTTCGACGATTTCGTCATTTTCGTATGCTTCAGAGATACGGTCCCATGCCCTTAGCATTTCTGCTCTTTCGCGGCTTAGTACCATTTCTCCATCATTGTCTTCGAAGCAATCGAGGTAAACCTCGATGTCATCACCAACCTGAGCACTTAACTCACCATCAGCTCCACGGAACTCTTGGATAGGTACTTCACCGTCCGCCTTATGACCGATATCAATATGTACGGTGTCGTCAGTGATACGAACAATGCTCCCCTTGACAATGGTTCCTTCGCGAATTGCGGAACCACCAGGGTTTTCTTCAAGCATGTTACTAAATTCTTTGGAAGCATTGTCCTCATGATCAAATTCAGTGTCTTCATCTTCCCATTTGACGACACCAATTCCGACCAACTTAGATTCTGAAAGGTTCATAAAACGTGGTTACTCCCGTGAGCGCTTGTTATGATTCTGTTTAAGCGCAACTGATAGTAGAAAAAGGTTAACAATATCGTTGACGGTTCCCAGTAACATGTTAACAGATAAAAATCAATCATGTAGTGCTATAGTATAGGGTACAAAGCAAATATTTTTCAGAGACACCGTCAAGCGGCCTAATCATAGAAAGCAGTTTATATGATTTTCCAGCAAAAATTTAAAGCAGTTTTAGCCTTATCGCTGATTTCCAGTACTTTATACGCGGAATGCAAGCAACCCCTTAAAGCCCCAGGCTCACAGCTGACGGAGAAACAAGTCTATGAAGGTCAGCCATTTTATCCAGGGGAGGTGGCGTCCTACGAGGTTCACTATTTTGGAGTGCTCGTAGGCTATGGGCATCTAGAGGTGCGTAACCCATTAAAATTCGGCAACAAATGGCATAGACACTTCGTTGCTCATGCCAGTACCGGCGACTGGTACCGCGCCATTTTTGTGGCAAAAGACTATGCCATGGCCTACTCCAACCCCTTAGATTATGCGATAAAAAAATTCTATATCAAACAAGACGAAGGGAAAATGTTCAGTAAACGCTTTATTCAGGAGAAGTGGCTCACCTTCAACCACGAGAACTGCGAGGTATCGGAGACCATTAAGAAGCCTGAAAAGCCACTTAAAATTGAGAAGGCTGAGCTTAGCCCAGGTGCCATCGATGCGCTTGGAGTGATCTATAAAATTAGGACCTTAGACTTTGAAATTGGTAAGCTTGAAAAACTGTTGGTTTACTCATCCCAGAAAAACTGGTGGCTCGAAGCAAAGCCAGTCAGCCTTGATCAGATTGAGGTCCCTGCTGGAAAATTTAAGGCGTTTAAGTTGAAGCTACAAACTTACATTGGTAAGGAGCTCCAACAAAAAGGGGATGTCTATGCCTGGATTGCAAGCGAACACCCTAACCGCCCACTCATTAAATTAGAGGGGGAGATTAAGGTGGGCAATGTGGTCATGGAGCTAAAGAGTTTTAAGACACCGAAAACAGAAATGCTTATCAAAGCCCCTGAGCCCGTTAAGCCTGATATGTACCTGAACCCAACACCCTCCGAGAAAAAAGAGGGTAAAAAACTGTGATGCTACAAGCCTGCTTCCTGTAACTGCTCGACAACTTTTCTTTGGTTTGCATCTAAATTTTGAGGAATTTCTAGCTTAACAATGCCGAAAAGGTCGCCTTTTTGACCAGGGTTCCTTGGAGATTGAAACCCAAGGCCACGCAACCTAATCTTCGTTCCTGGACTGACACCTGCGGGAACCTTAATCTTCTTTGCCCCTTGGAGGGTCGATAGCTCTACACTATCCCCTAAGATCGCTTGAGACAGCTTTAAAGGTAGGTCAACCTCAATGTCCTGCCCGTTACGAGAGAAGGTAGCATGAGGAATGACATTGATAACCACCAACAAATCACCAGGTTGCCCACCATGAGGAGAACGAGCACCTTTTCCAGCCACCCGCAACTTCCCACCATCGGTAACACCGGCTGGTATTTTGATTTTTAAGTCTCTGCTTTCGCCATTGGAAAGGCTAAAACTGATCTGTTTTTCGGCACCACTAAAGCTTTCTTCAAAGCTGATGCGGACAGGGTACTCTACGTCTTGACCCTTCATCGCCCTACGGGCACCACCTCCGGAAAACATTTGACTAAAGATCTGGTCAAAACCTCCACCGCCTCCGCCGCCAAAGTTGAAGTCGTTGAATATGGAGTGAAAATCGGTGCCACGGAAGATATCGTCTGTCGAGTAGCGCTGATGGAAACCACTGGAGCCAAAAGTATCGTACTGCTTCCTTTTTTCTGAGTCAGAAAGCACCGCATAGGCTTCGCTAATCTTTTTAAATTTTTCTTCATACTCTTTATTCCCAGCATTGCGATCTGGGTGGTATTTCAAGGCTAGCTTGCGGTAAGCTTTTTTTATGTCACCGTCAGATGCACCTTTTTGTAGCCCAAGGATTTCGTAATAGTCACTCACTGAGAGGCACCTCTTTAAAAAACATCGATCAAGAGTTTAATAGGTTGATATATCGAGGGTTTTTTACCGTTCACATGAAACGGCCCCTTGTTTAAGGATAAGATTAGAAAACACGCTGTCAAGAATCAGCCTACACGACCACAAGTAACTGGCTAAGCTTCCAGAGTTGTTTGTGCAAACTTTCTTCGTCAGATACTGAGCTGACTTCTTCAAATTTAAACCAGCGCAAATCCTCCGACTCATCGGTGATCTCAAGCTGCTCGTCTTCGGCGAAAATCAAAAAGCGCACGTCATAATGGTAATGGCGAGGCTTTTTGGGAGTTTCGGGGATCAAGTGAATATCTAGATCAAAGGGTAACACCAACTTGTGATCATTTTCCTTGAAATAGGCATGCTGGAGGGTTTTGAGGCCAGACTCTTCATGGGCTTCGCGCTTTGCGACGTCCTCAAGCCTCGGGTTACTGTCAGCATGGCCACCCAACTGCAGCCATTTACCCAGTTTTTTATGAAGCGTTAACACAACCTTAGACCGGTCAGGGCTGACGACTAGTGCAGAACCGGTTAGGTGACCACGAAGGTGATCTTGGAGCTGCGCTGGAAAGTCATGGTCCGAGTCGAAACAAGATGGATTTTGCTGCACAAAACTGCTAAAGCGTTTACACAGCTCCAATTCATGAGTGAGCTGCTCTTGGCTTAGGTCATACTTTGTAAGCACTAACTCACGATACTTAGCAATCATATTGATGAAGGCTGTCTGTGACAAAGGTTTCTCCAAACAAAAAAACTGAACCTAGCACAATTTTTTAATTTTATTCTAGAAAAAAATAATAGCCATTTGGGTATTTATGGACACAACGACTACTTCGCATCAAATCTCCTACCGCAACCTTTTTCTCACAAGCATACCTGCCGTCGCTGCGGTAGGATTAGAGCCTATGGCTGAGATCATAGACACAGCTTTGCTCGGCCAATTTAACAGCCAGTGGGTCGCAGCTGTGGCTGCCACGAATACATTTATCGCGTCATTCACTTGGGTTTTTAATTTTCTCTCTTACTCAGTAACCGCTCAAATAGGACAGAACCTCGGGTCAAAAAACAAGGGGGCGCTACTCGGCCTTGTAAAGCTCTCTATTTTGCTTTCTCTTGGCATCGGTATTTCAGTGTCACTCATTCTTCTTTTCGGAAAAAACTTTTTCTTAGAAACAGTTTTGGGGGCAAGTGACCAACTTAGTATGGCAAGCAATTCATATTGGAATATCCGTATCATTGGCTATAGTTTGTCTCTCTTATCCTTGGCACTGATGGGTATTTTAAGAGGCCTACAGCAATTCAAACTTTGCTTTTTGGTCATACTACTCATCACCAGTACCAATGCAATCGGTTCATACGCGAGTTTGTACTGGTTTTCTTTTGGTATCCGGGGAGTGGCTTGGTCTACGGTTTTAGCATTTGCCTTGGGTGATGGCCTTTCTCTCTATTGGATTGTCTCGAAACAAAGTCTTTTCAGGTGGTCATGGAAGGGACGCATCCCCATAGCCTATGTAAAAGCGTTCAGTAAAGACAGTATTAACCTCTTTGGAAGGTCTGCTTGTTTAACAGCAAGCTTATTCTTGATGAGCGCAATGGCAACCCGCCTAGGATCTTTGTCATTGGCTGCTCATCAGATTGTCTTACAGCTTTGGTTGTTTACGTCCTTCTTTACAGACGGATTGGCTGTGACTGCAGCTTCAATTGGCTCAAAGCTCGTTGGAGAAAAAAACTTACGTTTACATAAATTCATGAGTAACAGGCTCCTGGTTGGAGGAGTCATCTGCGGATTCTTTTTTAGCCTGGTTTACGGCTTTGGAAGAGGGTTTATTGTTCCTCTATTTACCCAAGACCAGCAGCTAGTCAAGCTATTGGAAGAATTTTGGATCATCCTCGTTTTGAGCCAACCCATCAATGGTTTGGTCTATGTCTATGATGGAATTTTATTCGGAACTAGGGATTATGGGCTGCTAAGAAAACGCATGATCGAGGGACTTTTCCTGGTCTTTCTCCCTGCTATGACCATCGTGATGCTACTTTTAAACAATCTTTTTGGGATCTGGCTTTCTATGAGCCTACTTGCGGGCTATAGGGCTATTACTGCAGCAGTTTTTCATCATTTCTCTCACCACTCAATCTACTACCGATTAAAGTCTTGCTAACACTATTCCGACTTAGTTATTCTAGGGGAATATGAGTTTTGATGACAAATCTTATTCCGTCCCATCAGCCCTAGGATGTATGCAATGGTAACGTCTAGTGACTGGCACAGCCAGACTACTTTCAAAGATCGAGAGCAAACCACCCAACACGACAAAACAGAGTGTCGTCGAAGAAACTCTCTAATCTTGCAACAATTCGTGGAATCATGCTTAGCACAACATGGAAACGATGTTGATGGTAACAAGGCTCCTTATCTGATTTTTGAAAAACTTAAAAATTGTCACAGTGTATTAAAACAGATCAAACTTGAAGCCTATCCGGCTTCGAATCGGTCTTATCAAAAGTATGTTCTCTACAATCATGTTGAGTCTGACCTCCCCCCATTTTCATTCACGTTGATTGTTTTTGCTCCCAAACAAAAAACCCCTAAGCACTCTCATCGAGTGGATTGTGCACCCCTTTGCTTGCAGGGTTTGGTAAAAGAAACACTGTACCGAGAAGTGGAACAAGAAAACTCATCCCCTCAAAAATTGGAAGTCGTTCGCACCAAAATCTATAAGCCCTATGAAGGAGCTTATCTTCTGAAGTGTCAACCAAATATTCATCACCTTGAAAACGCAAGTGATGGCATTTCCATGTCACTCCACCTCTACCTTTTCGATGCATGTTGCCCAAGTGGAAAAAGTTCCAGTATCTTGAAGGTTTATCGTTAAGATTTACCGCTGATCGCCTACCGCGCCAACCCCTTGAAATAACTGTGTAAATCTCTGGCCGAATTTCCAGCTAAACCCCTGATATCTAATTAAAAAATCGACTTCATTTTAAAATATAAAGAATGCAATGATTAGCACCGATAAGTTGAAGTGGTAGAATGAACCATACGTATAGGGGGCGTACACTACAAAATGGTCTTTCGTTTCACAGTCTTAATAGCAATTTGTTTTGCCTTAGGATCTTGTGTTGAAGAAGCGCAAGTTGTCGATAACCGACGACTCAACAAGTCCATTTCGATTAGTGGAATTGGTGCAGACGATCGATTTTGTCGAGCTATTGGGCTCACAAAGTCCGGCTTGGCATTAACAAGCCAAGACCTTGGAAACATGGTCACGATCCAAGAAAGCACCCAATCGGCACTAGCAGCAAAACTCCCTTCAGGAGTAAGCGTTGTTGCTGACCCACAATCTTACACTCCGATCCCTCTTCCTGCCAGTTTAGGAATTGGACTTTTGCAGGCAAACACAGAAACCTTAACCCACGACCTTGAGTTTAAAGGGCTTCCGTTCTGCGGTTTAAAAGTCATTTCATATATGGATCGAGGCAATTTGATCCATTATGGAAGCATTCCCAACATTCCAAATTTCGATGAGAGTGTTTCCCTGCCTGAATGGCCAGAAGATAGCATTGAAAAAACACTCAAAGTAATCTTGGGGCACATCAATGAGAAGCAAGTATTCGGATTCATCAGTTATGAATTATCTGACCTGAAGTACGATGAAATCGAACGTTGCCTAGGGTTTGATGAAAACGGAAACCTCTTTCCATATTGGGAGTTTTCGGATCTTAAGGTTGGTAATCAACCCGCAAGTGTTCGTGCAATTGCAAATGAATCACGCTTCTTTCAAGATCAGTACGGTGAGGTGTTAGACGTTGGATCCTTCACAGTTCAAGGATTTGGCAATGTTCTCAAAAGAACACCCAATGGTGTCTCTTTTAGTTTTGATATCACCAAGGTTACATTCGAAGATATTGGCGCCGGTAACTTCCTTTGCAATAGCAAATTTGTTCCCGATAACGCTGTGAGTCAAAACGGAAATTTTAACTTTGATTTGGACTCAGAAAATCATGCACTTTTCCAGGTGACCATATTCAACAATGCAAATGTTCACTCAGACTGGATAAGTAGCCTTCCATCTTCCCAGGGTTGGCCCGGACCACAGATCCGGTTGACTATCGATGACGAAAGCGATGGGACAAACAACACTGCTGTATATTATCCTAATGGAGGCGGAGAAGGAGTGCCTCAGATCCAGCTAGGAGATGGAGATGGTAGGGCACTCAAAAACCTTTGGAAGGACCCCGAGGTAGTCTCCCATGAGCTTGGTCATCACTTAGTTTACCGTAAATTAACCGTGACCAGAGGAGAGCCTCTTGTCTTACATGAAGGCTTAGCTGACTACTTCGTTTTTGCAAGAACAGGCAATCCATGCTTAGCTGAGACCATCTGTCCTGCAACCAGCACGGTTTGCGACTCAACCCAGTGCCTAAGAACCGCCGACAACGACCTCAAACTCGATGGTCCTGGCTTACCGTCAGAACCCCACAAGATCTCTCAGCTAATTTCTGGCTTGTTGTGGGATATCGGTAATAGCATCGGGCAAGAGCCTACAGCAGACATCGTTTACCATGCAATTAATTATCTAAAAGAGGACAGCGGGTACACTGAGTTCTTAGTGGCCCTGATGGCAGCGGACAAAGATCTAAACCAGGGAAGAAATGCCTGCTTGATCAAAGACGCTGCACTTCTTAGGGGCTTTGCTGCAAATATCGAAAATGTTGACTGCAATCAATTTATTGTCCAGTAAATACTAACTTTACATATATCATATTGAAGATCATCAGGTGAGTTTTCCCGCCGCTTACTTGTTGAAAATTCGCCTTTAAACTATACTAGACCCTAATCAAGTGACCTTTATAATGGCATAATTTTGAAGATTTTCACTGGATACATGAGCAAATTCACCATATTTTTGAATTTTTCTCTATTCTGTGGTTTTATTATTCCATA
>JABSRF010000660.1 GCA_013215275.1 Oligoflexales bacterium
TGCAGAAAAAATCCAGCCAAAACGTGCTAAAGCGAATATTTGGGGGATTGGCGATTACATTTCGCTACAGCGACTAGGTAATCCAAAATTCCCTTTTATTTTTGTGTGGGCTTCACTATGATTACAGATTTGAGCTTACATTCTAGAGTGCGATGTTAGGGAAGTTTTATGGTTATCAGTGTTCTTTTAAAAAATACATTGAATTGTTTCGAGATTCATTGGCTTCAAATTATTACCCTCAAACAACGCTACTCCATGATGGTTCTTATGCTTTTTGCCTTTCAGACTGACTTTCTCATTGGTCAAGAATTACAAAATAACAAGAAGCAAAAGAGTTTTGATTTTTTTTCTTTCAACCCTTTTGCAGTCATTGCCGGGGGCAGCCCTACAAATATGGTTGAATCCATTCCATTACAGGTCCCTGATCCCTACAAAAAGCCTAATACTTACTGGAACCCGAAGCTAGAGGAAACTGAAAAGAATTATTGTGGAATAAAGATTAGTGCAGATAAAGTTGACTACCAACTTGAGACCTTTGCTAGTGAAAAGGAACTTTTTGCAGCAGGATTTGCAATCACTCATAAAGCTTCTTGTGGTACCTGTAGTTCAATTCAAGACCTCAGGGTCTACATTGACCGGCCTAATTTAACAAGCCCAGTAAGAAAGTGTGGTGCTCTGAGTTTTAAATGGCCTGTTCTTCGATGTTTGCGTGGCCTTGGTTTTTCTCAACCTTGTGCAGAAACTTGGTATTACAATATTGTTCAGACAAGAAAGAAGTGTTCTAAGGTTTGCCTTAAATCGTGGTGGAGAAACGAAAATTTCAACCAAGAAGATGGTAGCTTGAATGCTTGCTTAGCCTGCGATGAAAGCGAATTTGGACCAGCATTTAAAGTAACCGCTGGGCGCACTAGACGTAGGTCAGGCATCGAGTCTGCGATTAAAAGAAAGGCGCAAGAGTTTTTTAAGCTCTCTCAAGACTATCTAGACTCTTTCGAAGGAAAAAACTAATAGAATGTGCGGCTAGTCCGCACCCTTTTTTTGCCTCTTGGATGCATTGTCCTCACAATTAGTATGCTATTATAAGTTCTCACTCAATATAACTTATAAGTAGGGCATAATTCGATGAACCAAGCAAAGTTAGTCAAGCTATTTTTGGCTTTGTTCCTATCTGCGTATAGTTATCTTCTTTCAGCCAAAAGCATTGAGCGTATAGACATTGTTGGCCTAAAACGGACAAAGCCATTTGTCGTTAAGCGGGAGTTGCTTGTTAAAGAAGGGCAGGAATTTTCCAAAAAGCAGATAAAAGAAAGTTGTCAGAGGCTGCGCAACTTACAAATATTTGCTACGGCAGAGTGTGTGTTAACTGAGGGCTCCTCTCCCCAAAGTAATGTCTTAACGATTACTGTTGATGAGCGATGGACGACGATACCCATTTTTAAATACTCCTCGGGAGGGGGGACTTCACAGCTCATCATCGGGACCTATGACATCAATGTATTCGGAAATTATTTGGAGCTCGGTGGTCAGTATGAGCGCACTGGAGATAAAAACTCAGGAGTTGTTTGGTACCGGAATAAGAGGTTTCTCGGCAAACGTCTTGAGCTTTTCTTAAACCTATGGTCGGTTGCTAGAGAGCGGACACTCATAGGTGATCGAGATAATAAAACCATAATTAAAAATGGAACTCTCCTTAACTGCTTCCCTTTCAAACTCGAA
>JABSRF010000661.1 GCA_013215275.1 Oligoflexales bacterium
TAAATCTTCTCAAAAAGCATTAGTGACGGGCTTCACAGGATGTATTGTGGCATTGTGATTAGAAATCCAGGATAACTAACTTTTTCATTTTTATATCTCCCCATTTCTGGTGCCTTCACATGTCGCACATATTATATTTTTCGGAAGGAGGGCTTCTTCTTGTGATCGGAATCGTAGGATTGGTTCGATTTCTAGTGGACACAGTAGGCAGTCGGATGCGCTGTATATTGAGCTTAAAAAAGAATAATTAATTAAGTGGCTTACGGCTTGTCGAGATTAGCTTGTTTGGCAGCTTAGACTAATCACCTAAAATAATGAAGGAATTTTGGTGTTCACCAGAATTCACAAATACTAAGCTAAGCCTCAGCAGCTTTACTTAACCCGTCGATGAAGCCTAATAGGGAGAAAAGGTGCAGATTAACCCAGTCTTTCTGGCAGAAGCTTACAATAATATTTCCATAAATAGCATTATTTATAGCTGTTTATCGAATACCCTTAAGATCCTTCAAATAATTCCGCTTTTGTAAGGGAAGGAGGCGCGGTAGCAGAAATGAGCAATAGCGACGATAGGCTAAGATTTTTATTGGCTCTTTTTATTTGCCTTTCGGTACTTGCCTGCCATAAAAGGTCCGTAGATAATGTCTCAACCAATTCCAACGGTAGCGTAGAACTCAGCAACCCGGATATTGACCCTGATGACTCTGATGGAATTTTCGTAGGCAATGGAAACCAGGAGAAAATAGATCATAATGGCTTGTTCCTTACTAGCTGTTACTTAGAAGAGCAGAACATCGCGATCTGTGGTTTAAGCTCTGATTTTAATGACAATTTTGATTTTAGCTTAGTCAACATTGTGGATGCAAATGGTGTCGTTATCAGCGCTTCCGATCTCCAGTTAGAATTGCTTGATGAAAACTCCCAGCCCAAGCTTAAGATTGTTGCTCGGGAAGATGTCTTGATTAAGGGGATTGTAGATACTTCCAATGATGAGCCTATTTCGTTGGAAAAGAAAAAGAGCTCGGTGGGTATGAGCTTAGCAGCGATTGGAGATCTATCAACCCAAATTCCCTTTCTAAACTTGGCTAAATCGGCGCGTATGTGGGCCTCTCAACGACAGGGGATGTCATGGGAGGATGGCAGTAATTTAGATCTAGATGAAAATGGTTATGTTAAGTCCTTAGAAGCAGATCAGAAAGCTCACTTGGTTATCTTGACCCTCCATGGATATCCGCTCCCCTTTGACCGTCTGATTGTAAGGTATGAAGGTAGTGGTGCTATCGCATATGATGGTTTGATCAAAGATGAGGATTCGTCGGTAGAAGGTAGGCATGTGCTCAGTATTGATACAAACTCTGACAAAAACCGTTTGATGCTAAGCATCGAATCCACTGATCCAGCTAATTACATTAGGAACCTATCGATTGTCCCTGAGAACTTTGTTGAGCTTTTTGATAAGGGTGAGGTGTTCAATCCTTTATGGGTCGAGAAGGTAAAGGCATTTAAGCTCTTTAAGTTTACTGAGTGGATGGCTACCGACTCCTCCACGCTCACAAGCTGGGAGCAAAGGCCACTTGAAGATCAGATAAGCTACGCATTTGCGCCTCCTGGTCGGTATGGCGGATTGCTAGATTAAGTGTAGAAGAAAAATTTTCATCGCTTCGCAGGGCGACTTTAGATAACCTGTGATACGAATCTGCTTACTAGAAAGGGGTAT
>JABSRF010000662.1 GCA_013215275.1 Oligoflexales bacterium
GCATCCGTTTCTACCAAAATATAGCGTTCTGATCACACATGAATAGTGGGTAGAATATTTATTTGGAGTTACCTTAGGTCTATCTCATGAAGTGCTTTGTTCAGGCATGCAAAGTCCTCTCCAATTTTAAGAGGGCTCATAGAGCCGAGGGACTCCCAGGATGGTAGGTTAAGCAGACCGCCCTCCCACATTTGGGAAATATTGGAATAGGTCATCAGCTGTTTTTTGGCCTTGGTCATATAGGTTTGAATATCTTCACCTTCTACGCCATAAACTTTGAGGGCTCTTGCAAGTAGCTCAACGGATGTTTCAACCTCTGCAACCAAGACATCCACATCTGCAAATTGTTTTAGAACATTCATGTCTCGTATATACTGTGCTCGAACAATAATCCTGACGTCAGGCCTGAAGCTTCTTATAGAGCTTATAATGGCTGGGATAATCTTTGATCCCGAAATGGCAATAATCACTAGATTTGCAGACTCTAAGTTTGCGTGTTTAAGGACTTCGTGACTGGTTGCATCACCAAAATCGATATTAAAGCCCTGTTCCTTGTAATGTTTTACGGTGTCGTAGTTTGCTTCAATGATCCGGTACGGAAGGCTCAGAGCATCGAAAGCAGCAGCTAGGTTTTGATTTGCCACGCCAAACCCTACGAGAAGTGCATGACCCTGCTCTTTCTTCTCCTTATCGAGTTTTAAATTCTTAAGAGGCTTATTTTCTTCCCCCGAAAACAAGCCACTCCATCGATCGCTGGTGGAAAGGGTTATTCTTGCAGCAAATTTATGTAAAAATGGTGTGAATATCATGGAAAGGATCGAAATACTGAGAAAATATTGGTGCTCAAGGGGAGTGAGTAAACCATCTTTAATTGCATGGGAGGCTAGGATAAAAGAAAATTCGCCAATCTGGCAAATAGACAAACCACTGAGGATGGAGAATTTTAGTGGGGTTTTCCAAGCAAAGCATATTCCACTAATGAGTAGGAATTTTATTAAGAAGATAGCAGTGCCTAGGGCAAAAATTGTGATTAGGTGATTACTCAGAAAGTTAATATCAAGCATCATGCCTATGGTGGCAAATAAGAGGCCAAGGAAGTTGTCCCTAAGAGGGAGGATATCAGAAGTCGCTTGGCGTCCATAGGGGCTTTCTGATATCAGCATCCCAGCTACAAACGCTCCTAGTGAAAGAGAAAGGCCGAAATGGTGAAATGAGTAGGCTGTCCCTAAGCATGCAAATAGCACGAAGAAAAAGAACACCTCTCTTGAACCGATTCGTGCCACTTTTTCCATAACGAATGGCATGATGTAGCGTCCAATTAGAATGATACTTGCGACCATGAGCCATATTTTTAAGAGCCATTCTGTTGCAGCTAAGTCAAACACTGCAGCGAGCGACAATGTTTTGCTGCTTGTGAGTAAGGGAAGAGAAAGCATCATAGGAATGACAGCAATATCCTGAAACAAAAGGATACCAATGCTGTTTCTCCCATATGGAGTTTCAATATCACGAGCATCATATAATAGTTTTAAAACAAGAGCTGTCGAGCTTAAGGTAGCAAGGTACCCAAAGAATATGCTTTTTGGATGCCCCAGTCCTAAAACAAAGTGGCTCAGTAAATACATAACCTGAGTTCGACACTTAAGATCATGAAATATTGAGATAAATACGGTAAACTCTAGCCTCAATTTGTTGAATT
>JABSRF010000663.1 GCA_013215275.1 Oligoflexales bacterium
AAGTAAGTAAAGAGCTATATGAAGTCAAAAGCCTTTAAATAAAGGTATTTTATATTTCGCTACAGCGACTAGTTATTGCACTCTTCGTCAATGACTTTGATAAAATCCATCGCGTCTTCGTAACTTTGTGACTGGTTTATGCTGCTTAGCCTATTGGCTGATTGTAAAGAAAAGAGTAAGAAAATGTTAACGAAATTTGGAATGATTGCTAACCATGCTGCAGCTTAATCATATCTTAAGTTGTCAGAGAAGACAGCAGTTTTTTCCTCCTAGCTAAAGCTGCGGAGGACTGGATGTTTTCACCTTGTGGTTACAGATGAATCTAGTAATTTACTCTCTCTGACCCGTATGGACGAGCCATCTGGTGCGAGTAGGGGCCTCGAATCAAAGTTAATGACTAGGGTTTGTCCGTCAGCCGTTAACCACTGGTTGGGAACTTCAATAAACTGGTTACCAAAAATACGGCCCTGCATTGTAGGAGTTTCTAAATAAGTCGGCAAGTGATCTGGAACAAGGGGATTCGGTCTTGCTGGTTTTCCTGAAATTGCTTGCCTCAGCATGGATTCTTCGGTTGCATGATTCCAACGCTCTTGTCTGAGTTTACTGAGGTCATCTGAGAGAAATAAGCCACCCCCGCTTAAGCTGGTAACCCATGCAGCAGATTTTAACCATGGATGGAGCGCCCCCTCAAAAGCAAGGGGCCTGCATCGCAATGAATGGCATCACAAAAAAACCATCGGGCCCCTATATTCCTCGCTTGATTTGCAACATCTACCCAGGATAGGCCTTTTTGTTTAGCGGGAAACTCAAAGGCAATATCGGCCCCGACCCTCCATGAATCAGCATAGGGTAGGCTAGCTAGCAAGGGAGCCCCACATGCAAGTAGGTGGGTGCGAGGACCAGCAGCATCTTTGATAAGCTTCATTGCCAAATGATAGGCGTCAAGAGAACTAATACCCTTATGCCTTGCTCCAGGAAATAAGCCTGCTATTAAAAAGTCGATCTTTAGATGGGTAAAGCCAGATTGAACTAAGGCCTTGATGGTGGATTGGAGAAAAACAGCAGCTTCAGGGTGACTCACATCCAAAATTTTATAGTCACCGCTGGCATGTGGATAAACTTGATTACCCAAGAACCAATCCGGATGCTGACGCACGAAAGGCCCATTTTTTTTATGCAGCAACGGAGCAATCCAAATTCCCGGATTAAACCCGAGGTCTTTGATTCCTTTTGGGATATTTGCTAAGCCCAAGGAAAATTTGTGGTTAGGCTCCCAAACCCCCCATTCTTTCTCCCAGCCATCATCAATAAAGATTACGGGCTGATTTGTTTTGATTTTATAGTTTGCAAAACCTTTCTGTAGGAACGCTGGAACCCGTTCGGCACTCGTGCTAATATCTTCCTGCGTGACCGCTGTAAAATGTTGATACCATGAGTTCCAGCCGATATCCGGAATAGCTTTTTTCGCTGCTGGCTTTCTGGGGAGGCTTTTAGCATAGTTTTTTAACTCCTTAGGAAGGTCGTTAGTTAATTGGATACGGATAGGGTCACTACTTAATAAATTTCCTCGACGAATAAATCGCTTATCATTGATGCCTCCAGAACTAATCGATACAAAAAGTTGTCATAAGTGACCGATATTTTAGTTTCAATATTACAGCAGGTTACGCACTATCTAAGACTTCCAGTGTTGACGGT
>JABSRF010000664.1 GCA_013215275.1 Oligoflexales bacterium
ACCGTCAACACTGGAAGTCTTAGATAGTGCGTAACCTGCTGTAATATTGAAACTAAAATATCGGTCACTTATGAGATGCTTCTTTGAAATAAACCTCACCCTCAACACATAAAAGCGAACCCACTAAAATCAATTGACATCGCTTTTAATTTTGCTACGATCGCTCCCCTTGAAAAAACGAGTTATCGATTCAATAGAGGACGCTTAATATGCTAAAATTGCTCATTGTTGCTTTGGTTTCCCTGATAACCTTACCCAATGCATATGCTGAAAAAAGAATATCCGTTGAAGGCCCTTTCCACACGGTTACCCTCGTTGAAAACAACAAGCGAGAAATTTACTTTATTCAAAGTAATGGCGAGTTAACAAAACCTTTCCCTAAGAGACGTTTGTCTTACTACCGCGGATTTTTCAGAACTGATGCCGCTTACCATTCTGTAACCTCTGGACTTAGTATTTTTGGAATTCCCGTCGCACTGAAGGCTATGAATAAATTTCATGATTCTCTTGTAAGGGTGGGCGCCTATGAAGCCACACCGATTTTAAGTAGCTTGCTAGTTTCCACATTCACTATTATTCCAGCAGGCCTCATTGCGATTAGTTATTTTCACGCAGCCTCTTATACTATCCCCACGATGAAGGCGGCAAACCTCAACAACATATTGCTAAAATCATTAGATAAAATGAAAGATGGTGAGCATACCTACCTTAACACCTCATTAAATTTCAGGATCACTAATGAAGGCCGATTTAAGGTGATCTACGGAGTCAGTCATCCAGAAAATACTAAAGTTAGTAAAAAATTCATTTAGGGGTCATCTATGCTAAAAGCCATCCTTAAATCAAAACTCATAATGATGCATGTTTTAGCTCTTTGTCTGGGGCTTTCAGGAGTCACGCCAGCTCTTGCCAAGAAAATGACAATCAAAACTCCCACCGATGATATTGTTTTGATCCAGCATAAAAAAAATCCAAACCTCATATGTATCGGTAGCGATGTCTGCAGCAATGGTTTTCATATCAATGCAACTAAAAGAGCAAAAAACACGCTTTGGTGGTCTGGCTTCGGATATGGTGCACTTACAGCTTTATCGGGAAGTGTATTGTTGCTGGACTTTGAGTTCATCCGAATTTTTCCACGAACCCGGATTTTCCGCACCCACCCTTACACCTTTGGAACAATCTTGGGGATTAGCGCCTTAGTTTCTGGAACCTTAAGCACCCATCTTTTCAATCAAACTAGGCAGAAAATAAGCGTCCAAAAAGCTTTGAATAAGATTATCAAGTTCTTCAAATCAGACTCTAAAGAAGACCTTGTCATCTCCTCTGCAGGCGTCTTTGACTTAGATCGAAGTGGCACCGTGTTTTTGCGAGATGAAGATACCAGGTTTCATTCTATTCATTTGATGGTCGAAGTATCAAGAACCTTGATCAACTTGCTAGACCTTCTAATTGAGCTGGACCGCTAAAAACCTCGTTTAATAGGGAGAAGTTGAACGAAGAGCCTTCGTGAAGGTGGGTCAATTTATCGTGCAATAGTCCCATTCGTAGCCAATAATCTTCTTGTCAAAAACACGACCACGTACTCTTTGACCATAACTTCCAAGGCCAAAAGACAGATAAACAGAAGTTTCCACAAAGTAGCACCATACTAAACTCATCTAGTATCTGAATCTATTGATAGTCGAAACCATAA
>JABSRF010000665.1 GCA_013215275.1 Oligoflexales bacterium
GACCGTCAACACTGGAAGTCTTAGATAGTGCGTAACCTGCTGTAATATTGAAACTAAAATATCGGTCACTTATGATTATGCAATTATTATCGATGACCTTGATCTCAATTATTATGCTCACACAAGCTTGCGGAACCGACAAGAAAAAATATGAAAACAAAAACGAGCATGCACACCATGCTTCAGCAGAAGTAGAAGTAGAAGTAAAAGTAAAAGTAAAAGATGCTGATTCTGAATCGAACAGCCAGGAAAGCTTGGAGTCCCAAGACACTGTGATTTCCCAAGGAGCTGTTGATTCCATGCCTGCACCTCAGGAAGACAATCCAGAAGATGAGCCTTTATTAGCTGAAACAAGTAAGGAGGCCGTTGAGGATAAAGATCAAAATACAAATGCTGAGCCCATAGAATCTGAGGAGCTTTCCGAAGATGGCAACCTAGTCGCTATTGTTGAGTTTTATAATAGTGCTCGGAAAGAAACCTTACAGCTAAAGCAAGAGGATGAAGGAAGGGCGCCGTTTGATTACAGCCTCAAAGGCGTCGTGTTTCACGCATTCAATTCACCTCCAGAGGATGATGCTAGTACCATTGCAATCTTGAAATGTAGCAGTGATGACGGGGTAAACTTTTTTAGAGCAGAGGAAAAAGGATGCGATAGTGGCAACGATGGTAATTCTGCTTTTGACGGCGAAGCTTATTTTTATTTATATGGTGCTGCTAGCAAGGGTAAGCCTGTATTCGAATGTGAGGATAGAGAGTTCTCTTTTTTCGGAGATGGTAAACTCAAAGACTCATTTGCATTTTCTCCTGAGGATCCCGATGACCAATGCCCAGACGGGTTCAATAAGCTCAAGGAGGCGATCGGTTATAGGCCGCAAATAAACTAAGCTGATGAGGTTTAAAATCTGAAATGGGGAGCCATTAATAGACCAACAAGCACCACCACGGTTAAAACTGCCAACGTAGTTAATATGCCGTTATAAAAGTCCAGTTGATTCTTCTTTTTGTAATTTCCTCTTGGTGTTGACCACCTTGTGTATGATTTTACTCTCACGTCAAACTTCCTGTGCAAATATGATTCCCTATCATATAAATATGATCCTTATGCTTGTGGCGTATCATTGGCAAAACTGATAGCTTCACTCTCATTACGAATGACTCCATAACTACCTTTTCGGCACTTTTAGGTAATAACTGTTTCTTAAGCTTAAATTAATGTTCCCAAAATTTCGCAAAAATCATTAGCTGTTAATATTATTATTCTTTTTAGCATCATGTTCCCTCCTCATCACCCCTGCGTAGTGGGTCCTTCGTCATCGCCCCTGCGTAGTGGGTCCTTCGTCACCGCCCTTACGTAGTGGGCCCTCGTCATTGCCCCTGCGTAGTGGGTCCTTCGTCATCGCCCCTGCGTAGCAGGGTTTGGCGATCTCACCCTTCAAAAATGCCTAAGCACGGATGCTACACACCCGTGCGACAACGACAAATTTTACACAAAATTAGATTAATTAGGAGTGACTTTAAGCTCAGAACATAAAGGATTAAACCATAGTGGTACCCAATAATCTCCAGCTCGATCAGACTTATCTACCCGGAACTGTAATCCGGTTAGGACTCGATTCCTAGTAACCTGAGTTCGACAGAATTATATCGCCAATTGCATATTCCTGTCTAAATATTGCTCAACTTCATGTGAAG
>JABSRF010000666.1 GCA_013215275.1 Oligoflexales bacterium
GAAAAATAAGCGTACTCCGGAGTGTCTTATTATGGTTTCGACTATCAATAGATTCAGATACTAGATGAGTTTAGTATAGTGCTACTTTGTGGAAACTTCTGATTAAATCATTTCATTACCTCTATCCGGACACTGAAGTTAAAGGCATCAAAATTGGGATTTTGGCCATTCGATCCTTCAGTCTATTTAACGGATAGCTCCTATATAACGGATGAGACAAAACGGTTCTATGGCGAGAGGTTAGGCCTTGCAGTGATAGGTGACTATAATGAAATTAAAGAAACATTCCGGTGAACGAAATTCTTAGAAGATTAAGAGTCAAGGTTGGTATTCCAAAGGTCTGGATAGTTGTATTGAAGAGAGTGTGTGCGTATTTGGAATACCAACCTAGCAAACCTGGGAGGTCGCTTATTTTTTTGGTGGTTGGTAGCACAAGCAGACGGGATAGTTATGTTGAAGAGTCATGTGCTGTATAGTGCTGTGCCTGGGCTACCAACCTAGCTAACCGGGGAGGTCACTATAATTTATTTATCGGTTATTGCAAAAAATGACCGTGACGAATCTGCCAAAAATAGCCATCTTTTGTTCAAAGTGTTCGGTGGAGTCCAGGCTATTTCCCGAAAACATGAATACTTAAGAGAGCTTAAGTGTGCAAAGCAGCTTGAGTATGGCTAAGTTACACAGAGTCGTTCGTTCCGGATTGGCTTGTTTGCTAGGAGGCTGATATTGCTCCTATTTTTCCAACTCATAGGGCGTGTCTGGCTGTGGCCCCGCTGACCCCCTCATCATACGCCGATCATTGCATCCGTTTCTTGTTCTTCCCCCAGCAGCCCCCCCTAGGCCTCCGGACAACTTATTTCCATATTTGCTTCCCTTTGGACGAGGCTTGCGCTGAGGTAGGGTGGGTTGAGTTGGCTCACCATCTGATGGTTCTGAGCTCGGAGCCATAGTAGGAAAAGGGGTGGGGTTTAGCGTCGGGTCCGTAGGAGCAGGCTCATAGCCCCAACACTGGGTCTCATCTTCGATGCATGCCGGATTATGTTGACCGCATCCACAAACTTCTTCAGCATAGTCTTGTAATGGGCCACAAATGAAGCCTGGAGTCATGCCGTGTAAACCACGATCGTAAAGCTGGGCGCAGGTATACTCTCCAACATATCTTGCTAGGATCAGCGCATTGGGGTTTCCAGGAAACTCTAAGGTACCGCAGATTGGACAGTCAGGCTCATTTCCCACAGGTCCGTCATAAATGGGAGCAGAAGTGGGTGGACAGTTTTGTTCAGGCTCTTGAACATTGCAGCAAGATGCTTGGTGCTTGGCTTTTTCTTCAAGACACTCGGGGTTAGTCTCATCCAGCTGTGCAAGGTCAATATAAAGGTTTAGGCAAGTATAAGCAGAGTTACAATCGATGGGGTGATCTAACCTGACGGGTATTTCTCCTGCTGTTTCGCAAAGCGGACAAATCCCAGCTGAAGCAAAGGGGATACTGCTAGCTGTAAAGCTTAATAAGCTTGAGAGTCCCATTAACTTACCTATGTTTGGCTTTGCATTTACCATTGAAACGTTTAAAAATAGAACAGCAACACATGAAAAAAATAAACAGCTTCCGATCTTCATTTGAAGTGGACCCCACTGTCCAGACCAAAAATAGCTTTGTATAAGTAAAACTAAAACTTGTTATTGAATGCTA
>JABSRF010000667.1 GCA_013215275.1 Oligoflexales bacterium
GAAACCTCAAATAGCCAAATATATCAACTACCTAAATTGCTTACTAGTTAGTCAATAGTATGGGACCAGTGCCTAATGACGACGTTAACGATTAACTCTGAGTAAAAGACTTTTACCCCATTATATTTATGGCAATAATAATATTGGTGTGTACCGCTGTTATTTATTCGTGAATATTGATTGTCTTTAAGAATTTTATCACAGAAATAAATGGTCTGAAAACACAATAAAGTTAGGTGTTTGCCTATATTGGGCTTTTGCTACTTGGATATCCGAAAATTGTGTTTTACTTAGGAGCAAGCATGAGGTACTGATTCATTCCTATAGGGCCACACCTTCGCTTACCATAATGTTTTACTGCATTAATTCTTCAATCTCTGGCCATGAAAACCCTGCTTCTAATAATTGTTTTGGATAAAAACCAGCATTTTTTAATTCCTGAGCTGAGAATCCAAGGTCAACTAGTTGATCGAAGGTAAAGCCACCGTGAACAGGATCAGACGCATTAAATCCGACCTCTTTCAATTGCCAAGCAGAAAATCCACTTCGCTTAAAACTATTAGCAGAGTATCCTAATGCCTTAATTTGAGCCAGTGTTATCCCCTGGTCGGCTAATGCTTTGGGGTTAAAATATCTTTCTAATTGGCTTGCAGTGAAACCTGATAAAGCTAAATCTTTGCCGGAAAAGTGTGATATGAGTTCCCAAAGCTCAAACCCAGCAATTCTTAACTCCTCAAGAGAGACGTCCAATAGAATAAGCCTTTCAACTGAAAAGTAAGCATCCTTAAGTTGACGCACCGAGTAACCTGCATCTTTGATGATGTGATCTGAAAAACCTGCATAGCTTAGATCCCGAGCAGCAAAACCAGCAGATTGAAGATCAAATGCCGAAAACCCTGCTTCCCTTAGCTCTTTGCTTGTATACGCATCCTTAAAATCAATCGCGGAGAAATCGTCGAATGGATCACATTCTTCAGAACTAGCTAAGGTTAGCGCATCAAGGGCCCGTAAGCCAGCTTTCTTAAGCACTGATATTCGGTGCTTACGAATATTGCATGATTGTCCGAGGTAAGCATAGTTGACGTCATGAAGGTCGTGGTTCAAACTTAAGGTTTTTAAGATGAATGCGGTATCTTTCCAGTTTTTCTCGTTTACGAAGCTTAAAAGTTGATTGTTATACAAGCTTTCCATCACTTTTCTAAGGGTTTTGCAGCTTTCCTTGCCCCTAGTTGGGAAATCAGAGTTGTAATAAGTAATATGGGTGCGTTTATATTTTTTGAATGGTCTTCGCTGATGCTTGCTAATATACTCCATGATATCATCATTCAAATAAACTGAGCATCCTTCGATCGACACCTTGTTGCTCCCCCTATGGCCAAACAGGAAATTTCCAGTTCCATTGAAGACGATTCGAGAGTCATCTTGTTTTGCATATGAAGGTGAAGAAACCGTTATGGATAAAAAAAACTAGGGCCAATATGGTGTTTAGCATCTCTTTTGGAGTCATCTTTGCAAACCTTTTTTAATAGTTCTACTTAGCAAATGAAACTTATTACTAATCAGTAGAACTTTCAATTGTTTGTGTAAGTAGGGTGGAGTTATTCACAATCTTATAAACAGAAGTTTCCATCAAAAAATGTCGTTTAGGTTATGATGATCCTTGTAATATGGGACTTTTTAGTACCCTTC
>JABSRF010000668.1 GCA_013215275.1 Oligoflexales bacterium
CCGTTTCTACCAAAATATAGCGTTCTGATCACACATGAATAGTGGGTAGAATATTTATTTGGAGTTACCTTATATGGCAGAGGTGATAAGAGGCGGCTTGCAGGCAATTCCAAAGTGGCAGTACGAAGCAGGGTATGCTTTGGGACTGAGCTACGCAAAGAATATGACGTTTATTGTCGTGCCTCAAGCAATCAAACATGTTATCCCTGGGATTGTTAATAGTTTTATAGCACTATTTAAAGATACTACCTTGGTTTCAATCATAGGGATGTTCGATGTTTTGGGAATCGTGCAAGCTGCAACAACGCACCCCGATTGGCTTGGCTTCAGTATTGAAGCTTATTTTTTTGCAGGGATTTTTTATTGGTGCTGCTGTTACTCAATGTCCAAGTACTCTTTAAGTATTGAACGCAAGCTAAGCAAAGGGTTTTGATTTGATTCGGATAAAAGGAGTTCATAAGTGGTATGGTAAATTTCACGCGCTTAAGGATATTAATCTTGAGGTTGCTGCCGGTGAAAAAATCGTTATTTGTGGACCTTCAGGGTCAGGGAAGTCTACCCTCATTCGGTGCATTAATTATCTGGAGAGGCATAATGATGGTCTAATCGAGGTGGAGGGGGTTGCATTAGAAGATGACGTTAAAAAAATAGAGATGATCAGGCGAGATGTAGGGATGGTCTTCCAGCAATTTAATCTTTTTCCCCACTTAACTGTCTTGGAAAACCTTTGTTTAGCGCCCACTAAGGTAAAAAAGATACCTCAGAATGAGGCTGAGGACCTTGCCAGATCTTATCTTGAAAGGGTTAAAATTCCTGAACAGGCTGAAAAATACCCCAGTGGACTTTCAGGAGGTCAACAGCAAAGGGTCGCAATAGCTCGTGCTCTATGTATGCAGCCTAAGGTTATGCTGTTCGATGAACCCACCTCTGCTCTGGACCCTGAGATGATCAAGGAAGTCCTTGATGTTATGATAGAGCTGGCCGAAACTGGGATGACTATGCTTTGCGTGACTCATGAGATGGCTTTTGCGAAGAAGGTAGCAGATCGCGTAATTTTTATGGATGAGGGGCAAATTGTAGAGGTTGATAGCCCTGACATCTTATTTAGCAATCCTAAGCAAGAACGAACCAAGGCTTTCTTAGGTCAGATTTTGGGATAAATGCTCACCTAACGACAAGAATAAGCTAGCCCTATAGAATCTGATAAGACTACAAGCGCATTTCCACCTTTTTTATACGATTCTTTTTTCATAATATTTAAGCGCTCTGTTGATAAATCCCAAAAAGTATAATCTGCATGAACAGGACCAAGTTTGTTACAGATCTGTTCGACTTGCTCTCCTTGAGAATAAACCTCAACTGACTTAGCACCTTTTGATAAGGTGACACATGAAGTGAATAAAGGCAGTAATGAAATAATTATATATTTCTTAATCATGAACTTTTTGTCCTCGCTTTTTTGAAAATTGTTAGAACATTACAAAAAAATTGGCGAGCTGTCAACCGCTAGGTTTGAAACGTTCATGATTTCAAATGCTTACAATTTGTGTGTATTAACAACTATTAAAGGAACATGCTAAATGAAAATAGATAGTTGCGGATAGAAATAGGTGCCTTAGGTAACTCCAAATAAATATTCTACCCACTATTCATGTGTGATCAGAACGCTATATTTTGGTAGAAACGGAT
>JABSRF010000669.1 GCA_013215275.1 Oligoflexales bacterium
AGTGCGCAATCACAGGCCAGAACTGTACTAAAATTAACCATCAATGGGTAGGACATTTATTTGGAGTTACCTTAAGGCTTTCATCACCTCCCAAAGTCGACGTTAAAGCAAAGTCATCTCCGATGTTTAGAACAGGGACCCCGCTCGCATTGACTTCAAAAACACCTTCAATAAGGTCCTGATCACCAGGTTGGTAAGCGCCATAAGGAAGCCCAAGGTCGTTCATAACGATAAGGGCTGCATCTTGGATCGAATTGAAATTCACGTCACCACGATCAATATGCCAGATATTAATTGGTAGCGAGCTATCTTGAGAAAACTCTTCAATTAAACCCATGACAAAATTTATTTCATTATCATTGTAGTTGGTATAGATTTTATCAGCCTCAACATTGCCAACAATATATACCTGGAATGCTCCATCGACCAATACAGAGGTCGGAGAGGCAAGAAGTGGCGTATTTCTATTTGCTTCTTTTTTTTCAACCATCTCCTCAGTCAGATCATCTAATGGTGCTTCTTTTTCAGAAATACTGGCAAGTTTAGCTCCGTAAAATTCTCCCTCACCCCCCTGATTTTTTATATTCATCAGTAGTGAATCAGTATTCACCTCTTCTGCTGTGGCAAAAAAGACAAAATCAAAGAAGTAAATGTCGTCACCGGAGTCATTAATGGGGTATTTAGATTTCTGCTTTAGGGTTCCTGAAGCAAGCTCAACATGAAGGTAAACGTCATTAATGTTCACTGGAATACTATTATCATCTTTATTTTCGACGTGGCACCCAAAAGCTCTCTCACCTACTTCTTCAGCTATTGCATCTGTATGAGCTAGGACTTCTTCACGGCTTTGAATTGGCCCACAACTCACAAGATGAGCCCCAGATATCGCAGCAGGAACGATTGCAATAATGTCCTCTTCCGAATCATCCTCTTCATTTCCATCGGAAATATTGTCTAAGGTATCGTTGGAGCTTTGATTTTGTTCGTTGTCTATTTGCGCTGCCGCAGCATCTGGCATTGAGGGGTCATTTACGGTTGACGCTCCCTCAGTTTCACCGTCCTCGAAGACCGCAGTGTTAGTTTCAATCTGCGCATCATCATTTTGATTGGACTTCAGTTTTTGAATTCCAGTAAATGATTGATTACTGCAGGCAAAGCTTAAGCCTAGGGTAATAATTAGCAAATAAAATCTAGCTAGGTTCATTAGTAAACCCAATACACAATCCTTTGTTGTTCGTAATAACCACATCGGTATTTGGAATCGGTAAATTGATCAGCCCGCAAATAAAACTTTTTATTTTATAGTTTCAGTACTTTAAAAGTATGCCTAGAGAAATATTAATTGGCTTACTTTGACTCTTACTCTTTACGGCGGGGTCCTTAATTCATTTTATTGACCACAAACCTAAAGGCAGCTTCTGAGCCAAGCCCAATCCAATAGGGCAAAACCATTGGCCATGGCTTACGGGGTAAATGACTAGCATACTTCTTATTTACAGTCCCCCAAATTCCCACCAGACTGTTTTTGACATCTGGATCTAAGGTAACTCCAAATAAATATTCTACCCACTATTCATGTGTGATCAGAACGCTATATTTTGGTAGAAACCGATGCCTTTTGAGCTTCTGTTCTATTTTCTTGAAGAGCTTCTTTTTAATTGTAATTCCCTTCTCATAATGATCCTCG
>JABSRF010000067.1 GCA_013215275.1 Oligoflexales bacterium
CGTATCACAGGTTATCTAAAGTCGCCCTGCGAAGCGATGAAAATTTTTCTTCTGCACTTAATCTAGCAATCCGCCTTGATGTAGGATTATTACCATCGCAAAGATTTGCTTAAGTCAGAGTCTGCGAGCTTCTTATCAAGAAAGGTGGCGAGAAACCGCACTTGGCTAAGTACGAGGTTTCTTGGCACTACGTTCAGAACTGTCAAGCACAGATCTGCGTTTTTCTCGTGGAGCAAAAACACCTAAATCAATACCTTCGATTTGAATCGCATACATATGTGCACGCTCTTCTTCAGGAAGAAACTGACCAGGATCAAGGTAGTGATAGTATGGGTGCCTTCGAATAGACAGGCTCGTGGGGCCGGTTCTGTTTACTTCCCAGCGGTTAACAGGCACTTCAAGCATACTCATAACATTTTCATAGAATGGTATGGCAGAGGGCAATGCATTGGTTAGAAGTACTGAATAATCCTCAGACTTTTTTACATCAAGGGCAATTCGATGCATCAGGTCCTTACCATTTCCGTAGCCAAGGAGGAGTGAAAGCTCACAAATATGAGGATAGACTTTGTGATCAAAAGCTTCGGTCTCGGGCACAGTCACATGATCAGGCTCTGTTTCTAAAATTGCATCCATAAGATCAGGATCAGCGTGCCTTGATAAACTATTAAAGGCAAAACCACCCTCCCAGGTCGCAAGGGGCGTCGACAAGACCAAACCTGCAAGAGTACTCATCGTGGCATTCGATTCCACAACTAGATAACCTTCTGCTGGCTCATCCCAAGTAAACCTATTCTCCATGTACTCAGCATTGACCAGGTATTGGACCCAAAGGTGCTCTTCTTTTACCCTAACCTTGCGACCCTGGACCTTGCTTGCTTGACGTAGCGCTGCACTTTTTGCCAGATTAGCGATAAATTTCTTGCTGCTGACAATGGTGTCACGATCTTCTGGCAACCTAAACTTAATAAAGCTTACCTGACGCCCTTCCACTTTTGGATGGATACAGGGACTGAGGTACTAATTTGCTGTCCATTTTGCATCGATTTTACACCCAATAGGTTCGAACTTAGTCCTGATACTAACCAAGTTGGGTAGCTTAGATAAAGCTGTACTCAAACTCTCGAGTTGGCGCACTTCTTGTTGGGGACTCTCTAAAGCCTGCTCTGCTGCAAAACCGCCTACGGAAATAGACAAAAAAGCGCTCGCAAAACTGAAAATAATTTTCTTCATAGGTGTTTCCAATTTTATTTAATAAATATTTTTGTTGAATCTTGATTTATTTTCGTGCTGACTTCATCGATTTATCGATGAGCAGATTGTACTCTTTGAGCTGCCTGTAGGTTTCAAGCTCATCTTTCAAGAGATACCTCAGCTTTTTCTCGGTAGCCACTTTGGTCCAGTGCTGCTCCACGAAAACGCTTCCTAAAGTTCCGAGTGCTTTGCCTCCGATCAGCATGCCGACAATATAAGGGATGGGAACAGTATACTTTTGTGGCACTATGGGGATGCGTGTCATTGCCGCAGCTCCAAGAATGATATTTAACGGGTAGTGCCACCAGCGACTGAAGTGCTTTACTTTTCGCTGTTCAGTGATACTTAGCATTTCATCAGCAAGCTTCCCCATGATGCTCAACTCGTGCTTAAAAAGCTTGAAATCATATTTTTGCAGCACCTTTAGAGTTTCTATATCTTCAGAAATCGCTGCTATCATTACCGGTGACCATGGTCGGTATAAAGAAAAATACCCGTCGTCATCAAAAAACTCATTAATTTCAGGATTACTTTGAAAATACAAACCCAGGGTGTTCGATGGTTGGATTAAAAGGTCATTCACTCTTGCAAGGAGCTTACTCAAGCGCATCACGCCTGTACCGATTTTCGCATTATGGTCAGGCTCAAGTATATAGGATGCATTACGGGGAGCCCCATATCTTAAAAGCAGCTCAACCTGATAGGTATCACCCATGGCGATAGACTCAAGTAAAAACCTCCCGGATGGTCTTACTTTATGCTTTTGTAGGATCCCTATGATCTTTCCATGACCCTCTCTAATGGCTAAATCCATCATAGGTTCAAGGTGGAACCTTAGCTTGGGGTTTGCAAATACCTCTAACTTTAGATACTCGCTTAACACACCCTCATCCTCATCTATAACCGCTAAATAGCCAAGAAAATTGCTAAGATCTATTAGTTGAGGAAGCAAGCTTAATGATGCTCCTTCCTCTTTCATGATCGCTTCTTCAATTAAGGTCACAGCTGCAAGCTCTGTGGCAAGCTTTTCAAAGAGAGGCCACTTTTCTTTTTGCTGCTCATTACTCAATAAGGAATCAAGTAATTCATCCGAATTTTTTTTGATAAACAAGATAAGGTCTGATGCTAGGCTGTCTTCGTCGGTGCTGGACTGGGTGTTTTCCAGAAAGGTTTGCTGGGCGTAAGGTACGGATTGATTCACTGTGGCAATAGAATTGCCGCTAGTGACCAAAAGAGCAACTGAGAATAAGGCATAGTATTTGAAACAATGAGTCATCAAGTCTATCGCTATCTAAAAAGTACATTTGTTAGAATAAGAAGCCCATCACTAACAAAATACCGGCTATAAAGCAAGGTGGTTTTTAGAACCTACTGGATTTTTTGAGATATTGTCAGACTGATAATTGATAGAAGGTTGTCTATTTTGGCTCAAGTCTTCGGACTTAATTCGATTTTTAAGCAATGCTGTCGCTAAGGCTAGGGTGAACTTTTTCGTGGTCCTAAAGTCTTTAAACACGAGGTTTTGTTCAAATAAAAGTTTATTTAGTCCACTGAGAACCTCTAATTGCCTGGATAGCAGAGGGCTATTTGCTTGAATCATATCGCTTCGATCAGCGTATTGGAATGCGACCTTTTCATCAGAGTACATGGTCATTGGGTGAGCTGCCCCAAAGATAAGGAAGCTGAAAGACGCTTTGCTGTCCTGCATGTGATTCTTTACTACTGCGACCGCATTTGCCTCTCTTTGACGCATAACCAACAGTCGATAACACTTTGATTCGTAGAGGATAAGTTCAGATTTAAACCTATGAATGCAGTTATAATAAAGACCTCCTAAGTTTTCAGCTTTTAGAATCAAGGAGTCTTCCTGCTTATCGACTTGCCCCTTAGCAAGCGAATGCTGCTCCATTAGCTCGGTGCCGATTAGGTTGACCTGATTAGGATAAAGAATTTTGACTAGCTCGCTAGCACCATTTTTTATTAGAAACGGGCCCATTGTGCTTGCTGTTGGTATGCCAACCCTTGCCAATTGAGTGTACTGCATAGACTCAACAAAGATGTCGATGGTTTGTCCTGGCTTCAGAGACTGAACTGCTCTTGATAGCTGATCATAAATTGCTAACTGCGAGTTATATACCTCTAAAATCCTCGCAAGTCGGTTCACAGCCAATGGATCAGCTTCCAAGATCTTTTTATGAATAAAGTCTCCAAAATCCGTTCCATTTTCTCTTTCAAATTGTACCGCAAGTTCATCAACGGTTGGCCTAAATTGCTCGATAAAGTGAACCTGAGGAAGGAAAGTAACTTTTTGCTTTGATGTCTCAGTGCTTGGAACCATCGCACTAAAGTTGTGGGAGGACCGATCGACCGCACCAAGGATTTTTTCAAATCGGTCGTCGTTATAAACCGAAGTCAGCAAATCAGTCCAATGGATTGTATTCGCTGGAGCAATATTATTCATATCGCTCGTGTTCTGTTTAACAATCGCAAGCAAACAGCCTGTTAAGAGCATCATGCTACTTGTAAACAGCAACTTAAATTTAACATAGATGAAAGGAGATTCCATTCCACACCTTTGCGAAAATACCAATAGTTGATTAAATTTTAAGGCTTCTGTTGAAATGGTTAGTAACAGGATACTTTAACTAAGTAACGGGATACTTTTATAAAGCCTATGCGAGCAGATAAAGCAAATAGAGCTGCCTTAGGGTAGGTATCGGCATATTTTGGGAAAACTTTAATCTGGTGTCTTAACTTAGCCTAAATATTGACAGAAAAGTACCCATAATAAAATTACGCTAGCCTTACGGTAACTTTAAATTTGCTGCTATTTTTTCGGCCTCGGCAAGTAAGGAAAGGCCAAACAGGCTAAGGGACCTGCTATCATTAAACTGATTCCAAATCAGTCTGAGCTCATAGAGCTTTGATAAGGGGCTGAGTTCCTTGTCTAACTGATCAAACTTAAAGAACATGGGATCTTGAGCAATCTTCTGAAGGATGGTTCCATAAAAGGTCAGGGACACTAGCCGCATCTTTGCAAATCGATCTAGCTGCTGCCCATTGGGAGCCTTACCAAAATAAGCTTTCAGAAGCTCATGCTGTAGCGTTGGGTCTGGAATCAAAAAATTTGAGACCGTCGCTAGATCATACATAGGGTCATTGAGCCCAGCCATTTCCCAATCTATAAGCCAAAGCTCTCCATCTGAATCCATGATATTATTAGGATTCAGATCATTATGGCATGGCACTTTCTCATTAAGATTTGGCTCACTTTCTATAGATTTTACCGCTTCAATTAACTTAAGCAGCCTTTTTGGCAAGGGAGCACTCATACCTAGCACCGTATCGTAAATACGATGATAGATATTGTAAGAAGTTAAGCTCTGTGCGGGAATGCTATGAGACTGCTTTAGTAGCTTTGCAATGTTTATTATTTTATTTTGGGTGTCAACGTATATGCTATCCCTGAGGATTTGCCCCTCCAAGAATTCCATCACCAAGATTCCATTTTGGGAGTCAGCATAAAAGATCTTTGGAGCGTTCCCTTTTTTTGCATTTTCAATAGACGCATATATTTCTTTTGAAAAATCCTGAGAGCTTTCTCGCTTTGGTAGAACTCTCAAAACGAGAACTTGATCACTTGTGGTTTCCACTCTAAAGACCCGAGTCGAGTAACCTCCCTGCATGGGGCTTACCTTGGTAATTTTAAGAGTGAGGCTTACTTTATCTAAAGCAGACAGTACTGGTGGTAATTCATCATCTGTAAAATAATCCGCCAAAATCGCTCCGTATGCAGTCAACGCTCGGGGTTTTTGGGGGAAAGCTTGCTCTGCAAATGCAGGAGAGCTTTTCCATGAAACCATGACAACACCTATGAGAAGAGTTACTTGACACAAAACACTCAATCGATTCATTTCTAGAGCCTCTTATTGAATCCTTTATCACTGCTTAATTCAAGCTCTGTTTATATTGAATCTTCATCTTCTCTACCAGAGGCGCGCGGTAAATAACTGGATTGACTACCTTTAAATTGTTTTCGTTAGCATTACGGTAAATGCTCAGCTCTCAAACACCTGTGCTCAAAAGCTACGGAAAGCTTCCCACGAGCTGGGTGAGAGCAAGGTTTTTTTGTTCGACAAGTTGATTAATGCTCTTGTCGAAAGCTGAGAGCCTTGCCATATAGTCAGCGATGGAGGGAGAGTCGGTAAGGCTAAAAATCTGTATGATCCCTACACTTGTGGCGATCAGGCCAATAAAAGCTGACCAGCCACCATATTTCCTTAGAGGCCTACCAACGACTTCGTTGTTGCGATTCATGCGTGCCAGGACTTTTTGCTGTTCTGGGTTTGCATCAGAAAGGTCGACCTTGGGAGCTTCTAGAGTCTGACTTTTTTTAGTCAATATGCCCTCTCTTATGAGGGTATCTCTGGTTCTACGAAACTGCCTACGATAAAGAGGCATTCCTACCCGCCCACCAACGAAGCCACCTGTTAGTGATCCACCTATGGCACCTGTGAAGCTACCAATGAAAGCTCCTGGCCATCCGAGAACATGACCTCCAAGCCTCCATCCTAGTTCAGACCCAAGCCTTCCTCCCACCTCAAAGCCTGTATAGGATGCTAAACCACGCCAGCCTTGAGTGCCAAAGTAATACCCGAGAACATAAACCGATAGGCCAATTGCAAGAGTGGGGAATCCAATGCGGAGGCTAGTAGGGAGTTGTTTTTCTTCGTCACTGGTGAGACTTAGCCCCTGAAACTGCGTGTGACATTGATCAAGCTGCTTGCTGCTGCCAAGCCAAGGCTGCTCTTCTTGACCAAGCTCCACAAAATTTAGGAAGTCAAAGGCAAGAACACTGGCTACAAAGGCACTCGAAGAATAGCACACATTTTTTGCTGCATTGAAGTAAACCTCTTCCAAGGAGTTTTTTGGTTCAAGCTTAGCATTGACTAAACGGCATGAGTCCCTCCACATCAAGAAGGCTTCCTGGTCTATATCCTGCATCCTGTATAGGTAAGTTTGATATTGCTTATCAATCTTACTTAATCCATTAATAGCCCGAAGCCTCGGCCTCCATTGCATCGTTTGGGAAATAGGCTCCCCACAAAGAGGCTCATAAGTATCGACCTGGTCCGTACAAGCACTCAAGCTAATCTTAACCTGCTTGCCGTCAAATTCTCCCAAAGGGGGAAGTAGGTGATGAGATTTAAGGGCAAAGCAGCGTTTACTCGCATCGCATTTTTCTAAGGAGCAAATGCAGGCTTCAAAATATTGAGCCATTGTCTGGTTTTTAGCAGAAACACCCACTGACATAAATGGATATGAATTCTCCATCGTGGTCGTTTCAATCCGAAAAGCATCTAGCTGTAGGTCTTTGGTATTGGCAGTATTTGGACGGTCTAGGGTTTTTTCTCCTCCGTCATTTAAGATCGATTTTCCAATGGATTCAGAGCATGCTTTTGCATTTAAAGACAGGGTGTTGCTTTCATCATCAGGAAAAAGGTCTTCGGACTGTTCATCTGATCTAGTGCGACAAGATGAAAGAATGAGTGCTAAAAGGCTTACAGAAAGTAAAAAAATCTTCATCCGAAATTCCCACCATTGGTTCATTGCTGGGTTTCGGCACTTTTGTAAGAATTTTTAATTAATGTGTGATATGCTCAGACCACCTTTTTTTTAAAGCACACAACTTGTTGAATTTATTTAATATTAATAAGTTAGACTATCATATCACGCATATCATGATATAATAAGCGCCTTCAGGTGTTGGGGAAAGTATTTGATAAATAGTGGCGAGTGGCTATTGAGCCTATCATTAAGCGACAATTTGTAAGGTGAAGAAATGGTTATGCAAGATAAGGATACGGTTGTTAGTTTTTATAAGTTTGTTCCAATAAAAGAACCTTCGGAGCTTCAAGCAAAATTAAAAGAATTGACAAAGAAATTGGACATGAGAGGAACCATCATCCTTGCCCATGAAGGCATTAATGCGATGGTTTCTGGGTCTTGTGACAACATTCAGACTTTCAAAGAGTACCTTTGGGCTGACAAGCATTTTGCCGATCTAGAATTTAAAGATAGTTATTACGACAAAGAATCTTTCAGGCGCATGTTGGTGAAGGTGAAAAAATACATTGTTACCATGCGTAAAGAAGTTGATCCTTTGGAAGTGACCGGCGAGTACTTACCAGCAGAAGAATTTAAAAAGTGGCAAGATGAAAACAAAGATATGTTGATTGTGGATACACGTAACGATTACGAGTATCATTTGGGAACTTTCAAAAATGCTATCGACTCTAACATCAAGTCTTTTGATGAGTTCCCAGATTGGGTCGAAAATGAACTGGGCGACCAGAAAGAAAAAACCATCGTGACTTTCTGCACCGGAGGCATCCGCTGCGAAAAAGCCACGGCATACATGAAAAAAGTTGGTTTCAAAAAAGTATACCAGCTAGAAGGTGGTATCATCACTTACCTTGAAAAAACCATGGATGATAAGGAAAACAACCATTGGGAAGGTGACTGTGTCGTATTCGACAAAAGAAAAGCAGTCGATAAGTCTCTTGAGCCGAGTAAGAAGAATATTTGCTACGTTTGTTTATCAGAAATCAAAGAGGGTCAAAAATCACATCATTACCCAGCTGGGGAAGCATGTGATCACTGTGATACAAAAATGATTCGCCATCATCAGATTCGTTTGGAAAAAGGCGAAAAGAGGCACAAGCAAAACCTTGCTGAAAGAGAGAAGTTCCTCGCCTCAGAACGCGAAAAATACAAGGTTTTTGCTAAGTATGGCGAAACCCACCCACTGCTTGAAAGCAACCAGTAGAAGCCAAGTTGAGCCTCCCCAACCCAAAGGAAGGGGGTTCTCGCTTCAATAAAAACCTAACGAACAGCCGTTCCTGTTTTGATTTCTTCGATGACATTTTGAGCGTCTGCGACTTTATCGAGAATCCAAAGCACGTAACGAACATCAACTAGGATTGACCTCACTCCTTCCTCTTTAAAAATCCAATCAGAATAGAGTGCATCTTGATTGCCGTCAAACAACAGGCCAATCAACTGACCTTTGCTGTTTAGGGCAGCAGAACCAGAGTTACCTCCAGTGGTATCTACAGAAGCTAGAAAGTTTACCGGCACGTGCCCAAAGTTCACGTCCGTATAAGGCTCAAAGTTGCCTGCATACACCTCACGTAAGACATCAGCGGGAACCTCAAACTCCTCGTCTCCCCATTGATTCTTCTCTTTTAGGTCATTGATATTTGTAAAGGGAGCCTGCCATTGTTGGTTGCTGGGACGTTCGTAGCCAAGAACATGTCCAAAGGTAACCCTCAGAGTGGAGTTGGCATCGGGTGCTAATAAGCGACCTTTGCTTGCGTAAAATTCTTTTAAAGCCTTGATATACATCGGCGCATGCTCAAGGTAGGCTCCTCTTATTCTTTTTGCCCTATCCTGAGCATTGACATAAGAAGGCAGTAATATCAAAGCACACTTGATGATGGGGTCATTCAGATTTTGAAGCTGCTCAAAACTCGCTTCATTAAATAACTGCTGACGATAGGCTAAGCTTTCCATCTGGGTTTCGGCAAAGAGTTCTGATATCTTTTGATCAAGATACTCTGGATTTTCCCTTGCTTGCTTTACCTCAACCAGTTCTTTGACAGCTTCGGGAATTTGGCAATCATCTAACTGTATAGAGCGCTCCAAGACCCATTTTAAGATAGCTTTGGCAACCCCTTGATCATAGGTTTTCTGTGAGCTTTCTTCTCCTTGCATCCACCTTTGCCAGTTTCTCCTCTGGTAGGCCGGATCACGATCAGCATCTTCTTTAGGCCGTTCTTGTGACATGCGGATGATCTCAATTGCAGACTGAATGAGATGAGTAAGGCGCGCAGAAAAACCGGCGGTCAAATCAGATTCGATTGCTCTTGTTTTCCAACCAGATTTAAAGTTTAGTCGCAGCTCCTCCATTTTTTCAAGAGCATCACCATATATATTTTCTAGCTCTTCATCCGAACGAATCCATTGTTCAAATTCGTACTGCCTTGCTGTTTTTTCTTCAAGGTAAGAGATGGCCTCTAAAGCCTCCAGTGCTTCGGTACGATTTTTTAGGAAGTTATCAAGTGAAAATATAGGGGATTGGAGCTTAGTCCGCACTAAGTCATCCACTTTGCTAAGCTCCCCTAGAAGATCCCTAAAACTTTGATATTTATCCAGTAAATAGGGAATATCTTCAGCGACTTCATCCCGCACTTCCTGAGCAGTGTCAAGGCGGTTGGTGCTTCCAGGATAACCAGCGACGAAGATTAAGTCTTTATTTTCAACCCAGTCATCTTTGTTTTGTGCTACCTCAATGATGTTTTCAGGATGGTAGGGAACATTGTCTGGGTGGTATTCTCGAGAGGAGCCATCAGGAGCCACATAAGCTCTGATAATCCCGAAATCCCCCGTGTGACGAGGCCATACCCAATTATCAGAGTCACCACCATAAAATCCAACTCCTTCTGAAGGAGCAAAAACCATGCGGACATCTTTAATTTCGAGCTTTTTTATCAGAATAAAGCTTTCATCCCGGTAAAAAGACTTTACCTCTGCCCGGATGTTGTCAGCCTTAGCTTCTTCTTCGTTCACGATGGACTTGATGTGGTCTTCGATCAATTGTCCACGCTTCTTTAAATCGCTTTCTTCTAACACACCTTCTAAGACGCGATCAGTTATATTCTCTTGAGAAACCGTGATAAAGATTCTTTCGGTGGGTCCGACGTTTTTTTCTAGGCCTAAAGTTTTTGCATGAAAGCCATTTTTAACGTAATCAGCTTCAGGGTCGGAAGAGTCTGCACGTTCTTTATTTGTCAAATAGGATAACATCCCACTCACACAATGATGGTTAGTTATGATTAATCCATCATTGCTGATAAATGAGCCCGAGCAATAACCAAAACTTACGATCCCTTGCAAGGTTGAGGAGGCCGGATCGCTTAAATCATCAGCAGGAACCACAAGGCCCAAGTTTTCCAATAGCTCTTTTTGCTCATTGATCTGGCTTGGCATCCACATACCACCAGGGTTGGTCCAGTTTTCAGCTGCATGCGAATGGCTATGTAAATTTAAAGCCAACAATCCGACAAAACCAAAACGATACAAATTCTGGGTCTTGTTCATCAAGTTACTCCATAAAAATTTATTTGATTTGCTTATTTAGCAGGCCGCTTTTTTCCGCGCGGCAAGAGGGACTGTATCATAATGAAAAATGAATAACTTGAAAAATTTCTTATTATAATGAACAGATTATAGATAATAGTATTGTATAGTGTAATTTTGTAAGCGGACTATGAGAGGAAAGAGGGATGCTATAGAAAGCTGGATTAAATTCTTACAACTTAATCCAGTGGTCTGGAGTAATTCCTTGATTCTTGTACTGTAAGCCAAGATACTTAACAAGAGGCCCCAAAAACTCTAAGGGTTCGATGACGATCTTATCTGGATTTTTATTTAGAAGCGCAGACCAAATACTAAAAGTCGAGTTTCCAATGATGTTGTGATTTAATAGGCTCATGAGCCAAAGGTCTTCGTAGTCTTGTTGGTTATGTTTTCTAAAATCGACAAAGAAAAACATACCTTTTTCATATAGGTCAGAAAATTCTCTTTTAAATTGATTTTCCACATAAACAGGATCATCAGAGAAAACCACAAAGCGATCAATCTTTTCTTTTCTCTGCTTCAACTCTTGCTCGACTCTTCGGATTGCCTTTTTATAAAACTTAATTCCAACCGAAGGATAAATCATTTTCCATTTTAATTCCTGCCTATCTCCTCGTCTAACATGGATAGCAATATTGTTTTTCCCAACAATAGGCAGGCCTAGTCCTTCAAATTTTTCAATCAGATGATTCTTTTGTGTATCGTTAGGGCCCAGTTTTTCTTGGATATACTCCATATTATGGGAGAACAGTTTGTGAGACACAAACCCAAGCATGCCCCAGCCTTTTTTTACCCTTAAAGCTGCTGATGAAATTGAGTAGGTCGAGCTTGCCGTTCTACCGACTAGAACTGCGGGGAGCTTCTCCTCAACTTGATGAATAAAGCTCTCCCGTGATGCACGTGGGTCTTCTTGAACTGAGTTTGGGAAGCTGTCTAAGCCTCCATAATCACGAAACTCACCTAAATGACCAACACTGAAAATAGACTCATCGCCTATGTATCTGGAAAACATCTTGTCTCTAGGAAAACCATAGGTACGCATCGCACCCCACCATTTTGGCTTGGTAAGCATAGGGAAAGAAGGGGTGCAGTTGAGATCTTTTGCTAAACTAAGCACAGTGGCAACTTCAAATAATTGATTACCGAGCCTCCCTCCCGCAAACTTAACGGTTAAGCATGGCTTTTCTAGCTCTGCAGCTTGCTGGCCAAGGCAGGGGAAGGAAAGGGTTTGAAGTAGAATTAAAAGTATCATTCTGTACATATTGCATTTCCATATAAGAACTAGGTGTTTCTATTAGTCGCTAAAAAATGATCGCAGTAAAGCATCTTAACTAAATTTTTCTTAACATCCCCATCTGACTTTCTTTTCTCCTTGGTAATACTCTCTCAATGTGCTCAAGTTTGGACATACTGATTCTAAATGTTTAATCTGGTCTTTGCTTAAATGCTCCCAAGGCTTATGAGTTGCAAAGGGGGGCGAGTCACCCAAAACACCTTCAAAGGAAAAACTGCTTGCCGTCTCTTTATCTGGAATCAGATATCCTGAATCAAGGAAAGCTCCAGCTAGGTAGAAATCGTAAGCTCGGTTGACCATATGAAAATTCCTAGGTCTGTAATGATCTAAGATTGCAAGCATTTTTGATCTTTTTCTTACAGAAAATCCGCTATTCCCAACCCTCACCGGCATTTTCTTAATAAACTTGTATCCTGCCCAAGTTAGCTTTCGTTTATTTAAAGGCAAAAACGGTTCGATAAATAGGAATTTCTTACCATCTTTCTCATACACTAAAAGGTTAAACCATGGAGCACGCCTCCATGGAGCCCCGACATAGTCGTAGGCCAAAAAAGGCTCGATAGAAGATTCTGATCCGCAAACCGTTGAATCGATTTCGAACATCAAGACCGTTTCACCTAAGACTTGATTCCAAAACTCTGGGTCAAGCATCAGGTTATTGTAAATTTTAACACTGAGGTTTTTGCAATGCATGTGGGTGAGAATCAATTTTCCCGATGCTATCTCGTCGCTAAAGTGAGCTTCCAAAAAGGTTTTATTGTTAGTGCCATGAAAAACCTGAAACCTCCAATCGTCTTCCAAGCTAGCCATGGCATGCCTAATTACTTTTACCAAAATGTCCAAAGGCCGCGGTTCGACAATCACAGCAATTTTTCCATTTTTCTGATCAAATCCCTTAGCATTAGCTGCATAGGTTTTCATACGAACGCCAGAGTTTATTGGAAACGGATCATCTTTGGAATACACACCTATGGTAGAAAGCCTGACATTATTAATAGGGACCCCGTTTTCATCTACCCTGCCTCGCTCTGCTTTGGTGTCCATGGGCCTAGGGGGATGGTTACTTTCGTAGATTGGCTCAAAAAGCTTAAACAAGCTGTACCCGACAATAGCCGCTCCCGTAGCAATTCCTGTTAATTTAGCTATTTGTTTTGCAGATGTCCCTTCACTAAGCTTACTTGGGTTTGATTCCCCTTGATTCCTTAGAAGGGAATCCTGCTCGGATAATGCAGAAGATCTAGTTGGAGGATCAAAAGGTTGGGAAGAGTCCAAGGCTGTTGTTTTAACGGACGGTTCATCAGCCTGAGATTCAGTTTTCTCTGATTGAGGCAATTTAATTGTGGATAAATTTTTGCCAGAGCTTTGAAATTCTTTGCCACTAATTTTTTTATTTTTGAAAGTGCCATGAAGATCGTACTTCCAATACAGAAGACTAGACAACCATTTTCCAAGTCTTGGGTTAAACTTTTTGGCTTTAAATCCTCCGCTACAGTACATTTTCTCAAAGGCAGGATCTTCGGTCAGATAGTTTTTGTCGGTCTTGTCAAACCAAGCAGTTAATCTATTTTCGCCATGCCTCTCTTTTCCATCACAAAAAACGGAGACCAAAGTAGCCTGGGAATCAGAATGAGTAGCTTGATCCTTATTTTTAGCAAACAGATTGGGCGCAATAACGATGGAATATACAGCGACAACAGCTATCTTAAATCTCGTGTAGTTCCTGAACATGATTAACTCCAAGGTCAATTGCTGAAATTATAGAATATGGTCAGGCAAGTCTGGTTACCAAATTGTGATAATGATGTCAAACTTAGATGGACGAAAATGCTTTTTCCTATCAAATGATCCAATAGAACGAGGTAGCTTTCAAAATAGTAAAAACAAGACTCTGAAGGACAATGTTTAATCTTAAAATTAAAAGACCGAGATTTGACAGTTATGGTTATACAAGAAAATATTCTCGGATGCTCTAAATAAATCGGTCCATATAGAGAAAACTGAGCAAAATGACTGGAAACTCTAAAGACTTACTATGTAGGCGAAAAAAATGTTAAGTGGGGGAATTAAGAGCGTCAATGATTGAACAGTCGCTGAAGTCGAACTTCAGCTATCGTTCAATTCAAGCAACATTTTCTAAAGTTGATTTTGCCCCAGTTAAAAACCAGGTCTTCCGTTTTCCAAGCCCCTTAATTTCTGTATATCCCCTTGGCCCAAGGGACCAGTTATCTTTCAACAGCTCAAAAGTTGATTCAGAGACCTGGATTTTACCAGCAACTCCAGAAGATTCCATCCTTGATGCAGTGTTGACACAATCTCCCCAAATATCAAATTGAAACTTTCTTTTACCGATCACCCCCGCTATGACAGTTCCGGAATTGATACCAAACCTAAGCCGTATATCCATGCCTGACTCTTTGGCAACTTTTTCTGTATAGGACATCATCTCTAATGCCATCTCGGCAATTTGATCTCCATGTCGCTGAGAGGGTTTTGGGACTCCAGCTGCCACCATATAGGCATCTCCTATGGTCTTTATTTTTTCCAATCCATACTTACCCGCCAGGTCATCATAGTAAGAAAAAAGTTTGTTCAATAAGGCCACAATGGGCTCAGCTCCCATACTTTCAGTTAGCTTAGTAAAGCCAACAATATCAGCAAAGAGAATGGTCGTATTCGAAATTCTATCTGCAATCATCTGATTCCCACTCTGCTTTAATTGTGCAGAAACCGCTTGAGGGAAAATATTATTTAGTAAGTGTATAGTCCCTAATCAAGCGATCTTTTAAATGGTAAGGTAACTCCAAATAAATGTCCTACCCATTGATGGTTAATTTTAGTACAGTTCTGGCCTGTGATTGCGCACTCT
>JABSRF010000670.1 GCA_013215275.1 Oligoflexales bacterium
TGCAGAAAAAATCCAGCCAAAACGTGCTAAAGCGAATATTTGGGGGATTGGCGATTACATTTCGCTACAGCGACTAATTATGACTTGTCTTCACTTTTCTTCGTGTTTTTCGTTTCTGTCGTATTTTTCTAGCTCTGACAATACTTTGCTAAAGCAATTCTGAAAGCTTGGAGGTGAGGCCATTGCTGACACAGCCGCTTGCCAACCCCTTTCTAATATTTCAGTGTCAGTTTTCCTTACAGCATCAGATAGGTTTTTTGGCAACAAGTCAGCTCTTTATGAGAAGGTAGCGTGCAGAGCTTTTTCTAGGATTTTTGAGTCACATTTATCTAGATAAAAAAATAGATCGAAAATGTCCTTCGATCGAGAGTTGCTGGACCCCCTCATGATTAAACAATGAAGTTTTTCAGCGACTATGGTTTCTATGGGGTAAACGAGCCAAGAAACAGAGGAGCTTCCCAACATCTCATTAGTGTGCTGTTTACTAGCTCCGGTATGACAGGATCTCCACTCCCGATATCTAGTTTTATGATCTGTGACTTTTTTATGTCGCTTGGTTTCGTCCCGATACCTGCTCTATATTGGAAGCGGGTTCCTCGTTTTGTGTGCTTAAATCGACTTGTTTTTCGTATTCAAACCAAACAAAGTCGGGAGTTTCTAGTTCCATTGCTGTTTTTGCTTTATCTATGATTTCTTGCGGGCTCTTCTTATGACTAATGGCGTCGAGGTCCACCGTAAAGCGTGGTGACTCGTAACACCTGAGGCTCACGTATCCCCCCTTAAAAACTAAATGCTGTTTCAAAGTTTCATCCTGTATGAGTCTAAAAACAGCGCGTTCGATGAAAAAGTCTATGAGGATATATTGGATGGGAGTTTTGGTTTTATTGCCTATGTTCTTGATGCGATCTTTTATTGACTGTAATGCTGCCTTACTCAATCGTCAGTGCCTCCCAGTTGTTAGTGACATCTTTTTTCCACGACATCTTGGAAGCGAGCTGTAACAAAGAATTAGGGGTCACAAGCTTTTCCCTGATTGCAGTTCTTGCAGCTGTTAGGGCGAGTGATAGCCCACCAATTTTGGTTTTGAAATGCAAAGAATCTAGGATAGCCCTATCTGGACTTGCTATGCGAAAAAGTCCTTCGTTTAAGACTCCTATTTGTAGATCAGCTTTGGTTCTAATGAGGCGATACTGAGGGTTGTGATTGCTGATTTGCGGAGGAACGGTGATCCAAATCTGCTGAGGCACTTGCTCAACGAGTTTATAGTGAAAAAGGGCAGTCAGACCCCCAATGTAAGATTTTTTCCCAAATACGACTTGGCATGCTGCAAACTGCTCAATTTCAAGATCCAAATCAAAGTCGTTGTGCAGGTATGCATTTGAGGGTATTTTCCGTACTTCACCAATTTCGACAAGCCATGACACCGTTCGTTGAGGGATTCCAAGCTGTTTTGCATCCTCCAACCTAAAGATACCGATATCTTTTATCTTTTCTATGTAGGTCTGTTTTTTATTCTGCATTTAACATTTTCATATAATTATTGTAAATCTAGCAATGCTATATTTATCAATTATAGATAATTATGATAAATCTAGCAATATTTACTCTCTAACTAGTCGCTGTAGCGAAATGTAATCGCCAATCCCCCAAATATTCGCTTTAGCACGTTTTGGCTGGATTTTTTC
>JABSRF010000671.1 GCA_013215275.1 Oligoflexales bacterium
TTCGAGTTTGAAAGGGAAGCAGTTAATGAGAGTTCCATTTTTAATTATGGTTTTATTATCTCGATCACCTATGATAATGGGCTCTACCTTGATGGCATTTTTCTTAGTACGCAGATAACCATGATCTATCGCATTATTAACACCATGAACAAACACTCCGACGATATGTCTAAAGTTTTCTTGATTCCAGTAGAGAACTTCATCGTTGATGCTAATCCCAGCTATGCTGTGGTTAGCCTTGGCAATATTTGCTTTTATGGTTGCTAAGTGCTGTCCGAGGACTGAGTGTACTGACAGGGACTCCGTGCTTGCTTCAGCCCCTCCCATAGTGCTCGTGAACGTCTTTCGATAAAAGCTTAGCTCTTCCTTAACCTTTTCGATTTCCTGCCTTAAATCATCGATATCAATGTTTTTTCCTGCCCTCAGGTCTTGGACCAGCTCCTCAGCTTGGTGGGCTAAATCAGAAATAAGTTTAAATCCAAGTGCTCGCGACGAACCTTTAATCGTGTGTAGGTTGACAAATACATCCTCTGGATTGATCTTATCCGTTTGAACTTGATTATCAATGTCATCCATGCGCTTGTTGCTATCTTGAAAAAACAAATTGACGAAACTCTTGTCTTTGGCGATGAGCTGGGTGATGACATCGATCCTTTTGGAGCTTTCCTTTTTTTGTTTAGCTACTTGCTCTTCTAACTGCTTTTGATCCGTCACATCCTTGATCGTGATCATCACTTCATTGATCACGTCATCCTCAATGATAGGTGTCCACCAAACCTGTACTATTTTTCGGGAGCCATCAGGTTTAATGACGGCTTCATCTAGCAGATGATCAGAGTTGAGGTCCCAGGTGAATGCAGTTTCTCCAAGGGATGCAAACAGTGATTCATGCTGACGATTAATCATGTCGGCTCCTTCCTCAATTTGCGGAAAAAGCAAGCTTATGGGCTGTTCGCAGGATATGATTTCTTCCTTAGATTTGTGGTAGAAACTGGCAAAAAATTTGGAATACTGCTCTCTGAATTGCATCTTCTTATCTATTATGCAAATTCCTAATTCTATATGCTCTAGGATGCGGGCAATCATATTTTTTTCTTGCCGTAGCTGAGAGGTACGCTCATCAACGAGGGTCTCTAAGCCTTTCGAGTACTCCTCCAATTTCTTATGCTTAGCATCAATGTCGTCGAGAAGGTGGTTGAAAGACTTTTGCAAGGATAGCACTTCTTGAGAGCCCTTTAGGGAAGCCCTAGAAGATAGGTCGTTAGATTCAATTAGATGAGCGGCAAAGTCAGTCAAGCGGGCAATCGGATTCGCAATATGGGCTGCGATCAATACTGCAAATAGCACCGCGACGATTAGACCTAAGATACCTGTGCGATCATAAACTGATAAAAGGTAAGCATAGTCGCTTTTGAGTCAGCAAGAGAGAGCTGAATGATGGCAAAGCCAAGGTCGTCATCATCTTTGTTTAAGAGGTCATGAGGCTTGATAATATACTCATCCGTTCTAACTTCTACAGATTTTAGGAGCTTAGATGCATTCTTAGCGACTACATCAATAAGTCCGGGTTTACGTTCGTCTGCCAATGATGAAGCCGTGATTTCATTATCTAGTCGCTGTAGCGAAATATAAAATACCTTTATTTAAAGGCTTTTGACTTCATATAGCTCTTTACTTACT
>JABSRF010000672.1 GCA_013215275.1 Oligoflexales bacterium
GGAAAGCCTGCGGAGTTTCGAAGGGTACTAAAAAGTCCCATATTACAAGGATCATCATAACCTAAACGACATTTTTTTGATGGAAACTTCTGCTGAAGATAAGGCTGTTTTTATTTTCTTTATAATTAAGGTGCTTATGAACGTCCCCAAGAATAAGGTGGCAAAGATTTTCCCTAATTTAATGCTATTAGTGATGTATTCTGGCTGTCTACTCCTAACAGCCTGTGTTCAAAGTTCTAAGGTGAAACCTCCTAGACATGACTCTTATTCTCAGACTCCGGGAAAAGGCGACATAGAAAGGCAGGCTAATCAGCTAGCTGTCAAAGCTACCGAGGTGATTCCAATCCTAATTGGAAAGCATCAGTCTTTGAGGCTCGATATAGAAATAAGCAATGATACAGATTTCGCTTGGTATGAGATCCATAAAGATAACAAAAACAACCTAATCAAAGCCGATAAAGTCTATTTAGGCCCTGTCCTCATACACGATCTACCTGAAGGAATGATGTATATCTCTATTTGGGCCTGCAAGGAAAGTTCTAGGGGCTCAGATGCTTCAGAAAAGGAGTGTGGGCAAGCTTACTTTACACGCTACTACCAACCATTCAATGCAGATAAAGAGCTAGTCCAGTATTTAAAGCAGCGAGAAAGCTTGATTGATAAGCAGAAAGATATTGGTGAGCAACTGGTTAAGGCTGTTAGCGAGTACCGTCGGGCTAACTCGGAGTCACAAGCGAGACCAGATCAGGAGTTTGACGAATTTTTAGGCCCGATCGAGGAAGCTGGAGCTGGCAAGGTTGGAGACCTGATTGCAAAGTCACCAGGTATAGATCAAGGCACCAAGCAAAATAATCAAGAGCCTGATGAGGAAGAAAAAGAAGCTGAAGATAAGACAGATGGGCCACTGAGCTTTAGCAATGGAATCGCTCTACTCTACCTCGTAGGTGCCGGAATCAAAAAGTTTGCGGGTGACAAACCGCTAAGCCCTGAAAAGCTTAAGGCTGATTACAAAGCTGGCATGGAGGCTTTGAGCCGAGAGATGTCGGGAGCAATGGTGGCAAAAGGGGACTTAGAACGACTAAAGGCTGAGTTGAATCATGTAACGGGAGAGATAAAGCACATTGGTGATTCAGATCCTCATAGCTCAAGGCTCAGGGATCTTAGCGAACAAAAGCGTATGTTAACGGTTGAGCTTGAAGGGGCTGAGGCTAGGTATCAAGATCACTCTTTGCGGCATCAGCAAATTTTAGCTAAAGAACTAACGGCTGCTCCGCCAAAACTTAATGCCTGGGTTAAGCGGGCCGGTGCTTTAACTGCATTGGTTGGCGCAGGGCTGATCTTGTTTACCTCTTTTGATGAAGGCTTGTTAAATAAGCTTGATAAGTTTCTTGATAAGATGGTCTTTGCCTTAGCGGGTGAGAGTGGTGGGGCTCAGTTCAAGTTTAAAAAATCTTTGGAAGAGATCGCAGAGCAATCTCACAGCCTTAAAAGCCAGGTTTTTAATGTTGAAGAAGCAATCGATCAACACCTTAAAAACGCCAATAAAAACTAAAGTCAGTGACTGGTATCACTCCGGTTTCGTCAACCTTCTCTGAGTCTAAGTCTATAGTGGACCCCGTTTTTAGGACCATTTGATAAGTAAAACTCCTAAATGTAACATGCTGAATTTACATAAGGA
>JABSRF010000673.1 GCA_013215275.1 Oligoflexales bacterium
ATCCGTTTCTACCAAAATATAGCGTTCTGATCACACATGAATAGTGGGTAGAATATTTATTTGGAGTTACCTTACAGTGAGCTGCAGCATCACAAAAAACAGCTAAGACAAAAGGAAGACTTTACCAATATTGTTAGCCATGACCTAAGAAATCCCTTGGGAGTTATTTCAATTTGCTGCGACTATCTCTTAAGCTTTCAAGGGGATGAAGGTGAGGACCTTTCCCCATTGCAAAAGGAATTTGTTGAGCGCATTCTGAGCAACTCCAAAAGGGCACTCTCATTAGTCCAAGGGCTCCTTGACCTCGCAAAAACCAAATCTGGTGCACACCTCAATTTCGAGACCGTGGATGCATCGGACTACCTTCAAGGCATCGTAAATGATTTTAAATATTTAGCTCAAGAGAAGGGTATTGAAGTTGTATTAGAGCCCACTCCACCGATCGAAGTTAGTGTGGATCCCTCAAAATTTTCACAGATCTTAGAAAATCTCCTTGCCAATGCCATCAAGTTTTCACCACGCGGAAAGAAGATTTTTCTCTCCTGCCACAACGAAAATAAGTCAGGAAAGTGGGAATCAAAGTTTTCTGTGAGGGATGAGGGACCAGGGATTCCGATCGAAAAGCAACAGAATCTTTTCAACAAATTCGAACAAGGAGAGGACGGTCATGAGTTAGGAGTAGGACTCGGGCTGTTCATCGTCAGCCAATTTGCCAAGCTTCACCAGGGGCGCGTCGAAGTTCAAAATAACCAGGACGCTGGCACTACTTTCTCGGTATTCGTCCCTGGGATAGAAGAAAGGCAGGCGATAAAGGCTCACCACAGCCTCCAATCTCCAGTTAAAAAACGGTTGAAAGTTTTAGCAGTAGAAGACGATGATGAAATTTTGGAGTACCTCACGTCCACGTTAAATGAGCTGGATATCGATATCATGACAGCAAGTGCTGGAGACTCTGCTTACCGGCTCTTTTGCGAAAATTCAATTGACCTCGTGGTTTCAGATTTACGCATCCCTAACCTTGATGGCTTTGAACTACTGTAAAAAATAAAGAATGTTAAACCAGATTTACCTTATATACTCATCACAGGTTGTTATGATCACATAAATGATGAAAAAGCAAAAAAGATTTTTCATGCTGATAAAATCCTCCACAAACCATTTATTGGTGAGGACTTACTAGACTCGATCGAAGCCATTATTCCCGAAAACTTAAGAACAATCTAATGCATGGCCTTGTTTTTCATGTTAATAATTCGGCTTATCTATAAGGATTCTTTTTCCAAATCGGACTCAAGCTTAAGTATTTTATGATACACAGCAACATGAGCGATGGTATGGCTTAATTCTTTCGGAATAAAATTCACTGTCGTATTCTCTTTGTCACCCTCAATTTTTACCAACTCTAGCGACTTAGCAGCTGCAAGTGCATTGCGATCAAACTTTTGTCCGACTTTCTTTTCCAGTTGTCTGGACAGATCCGAAACTTTTAAATTAACCTGTTTATCTAAAGGCAGTTCCATAATTTCAACAAAGCGTATCATACTGCCCATAATTCGCAGCTCTTTGTTGCGAAAGTTTGTATTCAAAATTCTTTTGATCTTCTTTCTGAAGTGGACCCCACTGTCCAGACCAAAAATAGCTTTGTATAAGTAAAACTAAAACTTGTTATTGAATGCT
>JABSRF010000674.1 GCA_013215275.1 Oligoflexales bacterium
AAGGGTACTAAAAAGTCCCATATTACAAGGATCATCATAACCTAAACGACATTTTTTGATGGAAACTTCTGCTTAAGATAGTTAAACCGTCTTCCAATCGAATTTTAGTTGAAACTGATCGTTTTTTACAATACAGCTGAATTCTTTTTAACCCACGAAGCCATTTGCAATTTAAAGTAATGCATTAAGTGTAGGTTCGTTAATTTTAAGCGATCTATCAAGATGCTTCCCTAGTGATTTGGTTTCCCGATAGAGTTAGGTTGTGAGCAGTTAGGATGGGCATAATATCTTTTACTGCTTGTTTTGACCCAGGAAGGTGACTGTTTGAAGCAACTCTTTCGAAACATGCTTTAGCTTCTTGCCATGCTGGACCAGCTTCAGCAGGATTAAGCCAATTTGTCCCACCAATATTTTCTCTATATTCATCTGGGTCCATGAATTCCCAAGCTATCTGTAGCATGGCTTCAAGAACAGGTGCTGGAATGTCTAAGCAGTTTCTCACTTTCCCTCCTAGGAACATGGTGTACGATGTATACTATCGTAAGTCCAGATATTATCATGTGGATCAGACTACGGGTCATTTTTTGGTCAGGTTGGTCTTATTTTAGGTCAAAAACGCATCGAAATTGAGTGGAACGTATCTTTTTTAGCTGCCCAAATTTTAGACGAAAAAAAACCTCGGAATAATCCAAGGGTTGCTATCTGGCCATCTTTGCCAAATACAAGACGCTCATCGGCATATCTCAGAAAAACTTTAATATGGCTGTAAATGGCGAATATTAAAATGAGAATAAATGTGACTGTTTTTTAGACGATTAGACCCTACTGGATTTTTGCACCCGAGGCTTGCGAGTTTGATCTTAGCACTAGATGTCCTTCGCGTTTTTTAAATCGTTGGGCCACTCTCTAGGTAAGGGAGGGTCGAGATGTTAAAAAACAACCATAAAAAATTCAGCTGGCTTTTTAATGACGATATAACATGGCCGCTGATCAATGAAGAGAACGATTATTTTTTAGATTATTACGGCCTGCGGCTGGCAAAGTTTGGGAGTGAAGACTACATTATTTTTTGAGTTTAATCTTTTTCCCTGAATAGGTGGCCGAGAAAGAGCATCAAAACTATGTTCCAAGCCACTGCTATTTTCCTTGCGTTGCTATGTGTTTCTGACTGCTCCATGACTCTTTCATAAGCATCAGAGCTTTCAAACTTTGCTTGCTCAGTTTCTAAAACTACTCTTGCATTCGCTATCTGATCCCTTAGCCCTCCCTCTTTATTCAATGCAGCCATGGCATATACGATTTGGTTCTTCTGCTTTTTCTTGTCGTAATTACTGATAGCTTCTGATGCAGCTGATTGCTGGGCTGATAGGGCTGCCAAACTTTGCTCTGCTGTTACCAAGGAGGTTGGTTTATCGAGCTTAGATAGCACATTGTCTTGAGCTGATGCTGATACCATTCCTGAAATGGTGTAAATGGTGAGGCCAAGAGTTCCTGCAAGAGGCAACCAAGAAAACCAGCGGTTGGTTAGTGCTAGTGAAATTGAAAGAACCTCGACCGCTAGCTCAAATAGTATCGCAACCGCCCAAGCTACAGAGGCACTATAAGGTAACTCCAAATAAATATTCTACCCACTATTCATGTGTGATCAGAACGCTATATTTTGGTAGAAACGGATG
>JABSRF010000675.1 GCA_013215275.1 Oligoflexales bacterium
TCCGTTTCTACCAAAATATAGCGTTCTGATCACACATGAATAGTGGGTAGAATATTTATTTGGAGTTACCTTACTTGTAAAATAAAAATCACTCATAACATGGAAAAGCTAATGTCAAAAAAAACTCTGTCAAGGTATGTGTATGAAAAAAGAGAAAGTACCAGCTTATACTCGGGGGAAAGCCTCTAAGCAAAGAACTAAACGACAAGCGGAGTCACGGAGTCACACCATTCAAATGTCCATTAAGCGCCTAAAATGAAACTTGGCAAGCACGAACTCCCCCCTAAAATTCATTTTTCTTACGTTTGTGCAAGATTTTCCCTTTAGCACATATATGGTTTTAGCCTGGAATTACAAGGTATTTCACTAGCGGGTGACGATAGTGTATAAAGTTTAAAAAAACCACTTATGATGGCTCTAAAGTAAGCCGAAGACGGTGAAGGAAAAGCTATCAGTGGTTTTTTACCTCTTTCCCGTGACATCAAGGAATTGCGATTTATGGAGTTAAGGTTTCTTATATTTTTAAGCTTGCTTTTTATCCTGACCACGCTCGAATTTGTTTGGCCAAGAAGGACAAGAGATTTATCCAGAAAGAAAAGATGGCCGGTAAACATCAGTATCACCTTCTTAAACACCCTTCTCGGAAGGCTACTTTTTGGTTCAATCCCCTTGGCTTTAGCCACTCAAGCGTTTGAAAATAAGCAAGGAATCATTGGTTACTTCGGTATAGAAGGTATACCAGCTATCATCATAAGCTTTTTAGTGCTTGATATGCTGATTTATTTTCAGCATATCCTGTTTCATGCAACACCTGTGCTATGGAGGCTTCATAAGGTGCATCACTCTGATCCCGATCTAGACGTCACGTCGGGGTTTCGATTTCATCCAATTGAGATTATTCTTTCCTTATGCCTAAAGATGCTTGGCATCGCTGCGATAGGAGCCCATCCAGTAGGGTTCTTGATATTTGAGATTATGCTGAATGCAGGGTCTCTTTTCAATCATTCGAACATTGGAATTAAGGGCTCCTTAGATAAAATTATCAGACTTTTTGTAGTGACTCCAGATATGCATCGCATACATCATTCAGTCGTCGAGGGTGAAACAAACTCCAACTTTTCATTTTCAATCAGTATTTGGGATCGAATATTCGGGACCTACAAAGCATCCGCGAGCGAGTCTCAGGAAAATATAAAAATAGGTCTGGAAGACTTTGATGATGACACATCAACCAGCCTCAAGGAGATTATTTTAATCCCACTGAGAAAAACAGCACAAGGATACAGCTTCAAAAAAAAGTAGAAAGAAGCTGAGAGAGCCTATCCTTGCTCCGGCAAAAAAAACTCTTTTTTACTCACACCAGAAGCAGAAACTGATGCATAGCGCAAACGAAGAAGGTACATCAAAACGGTTGCGACTAGAATGCATGCAAGCCCTCCCCTAGAAGAGAAAATTTTAAGTGATAGTGCGGGATCAACCACCAGGAAGTAAAATGGAAACTCATTCCACCCCAGGGAGCAATCCATCGTATAGGGTGCGCAAAGCTTATAAAAATGTGAGCCAAAAACCATCCCTGAATCAATCACCGAACCACTAGGTAACTCCAAATAAATGTCCTACCCATTGATGGTTAATTTTAGTACAGTTCTGGCCTGTGATTGCGCACTCT